>CAJQNO010000193.1 GCA_905479745.1 uncultured Flavobacteriaceae bacterium
CCGGTATGAATCGCTAAAATACGGCTATTTTTTCTGAAATATCCTTCTTTCATTAGATTCATGAGCCCATACATCATCTTCGCTGTATAGACGGGATCAAGCTGAATACGCGTGATCTCCTTAAACTTGTTAATGAAACGAACTAATTCTGAATCTATTTTAGCATAACCGCCAAAACAGTAGTCATCTGTCAATTTATAATTAACACTTTCGCTGAATTCGGAGATCAACTCCTTCTGAAAGGTCCCCTTTAACACCGAAAAACCCAGGCCTTGCTGGTCTGGCTGAAGTGAATTCAGGATCCCGGCGAAAGTTCCGCCAGTACCCACCGCAACAGCTACCTGATCGAATTCTGCATCTGAATCGCTCAGTATTTCGGAGCAACCCTGTACGGCAAGTCGGGAGGTTCCCCCCTCAGGGATGATGTAATGGTCATTCAGATCTGGGACATAGGCCTCCAGAACATCTTTGTCTTCCTTTTCCCTGTAATCCTTCCTGCTCATGAAAATGAAGCGCATTCCGCATCCTGAGGCATATTTTAAGGTAGGATTACTTTCTACGGCCTGTTCCAATTCTTCCCCTCGTATAAGTCCGACTGTAGGAATACCTGTTAGTTCTCCCATGGCGGCTGTGGCAGCGATATGATTTGAAAACGCACCACCAAAAGTAAGAATCGCTTTTTTTGGAGAAACCTTCATATCATGAACGAGGTATTTTAATTTTCTGAATTTATTTCCCGAAACCATAGGGTGAATTTGATCTTCTCGTTTTATAAAAAGAGAATAACCGGATATTGAAAAAGGGTCCAGGCAGATCTCTTCATTTATCGATCTGTAATTTTTGAAGAAAAAATCAAGGTTTTCGTAGGCCAAAATCGTTCAATTATTATGGTTGCGAAAATATTGAAGATAGTTCAAACTTTAACACATTATCCTACAGATAATTAGTGAATAAGTAGAAAAATCGACTTCAGCTTAAAAAGATTTCAACAAAACGACTTAAATATCCAAATTCCTCATTTCATAATTTTAACATAAATAAATCGTATATGTTAAAATATTGTGCTTTTAAACGAATTATTTTGTCTTTTGTCGATTTTTATGTATATAATTGTAGGAAAATTCCTCAATAACCAGCTTATGACGATAACACTACTACACCGAAAATTCCTACTAATTCTTTTCTTTGTCTTCAGCACTTCCCTGCTGTATGCTCAGGTAGGAATCAATACAACTGCCCCCGGGACCGGGGCCATGTTGGATGTAACAAGTAATAACAAAGGTATATTACTTCCTCGTGTCGCTTTATCGGCCACGAATAACAGCAGTCCAATTACACCTGCTCCTTCTACAAGCCTTTTAGTTTATAACACGGCAACTGCGGGATCGGGAGCAACTGCTGTAACACCCGGATTCTACTTCTGGAGCGGAACCGCCTGGATTCCTATTATTGGGAACGACTGGAAACAAAGCGGTAATGCAGGAACTAGCCCCGCAGCTAATTTTGTGGGAACTACAGATAATTCAGATCTAAGTTTTAGAACCAATAACACTGAGAAATTCCGTATCACGTCGAATGGGCGTCTAAGATCGTATACAGATGGAACTAGCGGTTCTCCTGCGTTTTCTTGGGATACCGACACAGATACAGGATTCTACAGGTCTAATCCGGACGAATTCTCTATTGTTACAAATGGTAATTCCCAATTAACTATTGATGCCAGCGGTAATTTGCGCGCCAATAGCGCAGGTACCGCCGCTAATCCGCTTTTTGGATGGTCTGGCGATCCCGACAAAGGGTTTTATAGCCCAGGTGCCGATCTACTCGGCCTGGTAACAAACGGAACCGAAAGATTACGCATTCCCAATACCAATCAAGTGCATGCAATGTCTAATGGTACCAGTGCAGCTCCTTTTTACAGCTGGAATGTGGATACGGACACAGGACTTTGGACCAGTGCAGTTGACCGACTTAACCTAACGGCTGGAGGACTGGAGTTTATAGAGTTACGTGAAGATGCAAACGATCAGCTGGTAATTAATGATACCAATGCAGATATCAATACCAGAATAGCAACTACCGGAAATAACAATACGCTTTTCGTTGATGGAGCAAACGATAATGTTGGACTTGGAACTGGAGCGCCAAATACCAGTGCACAATTAGAGATGAGCGATACAGATCGAGGTATCCTCATTAACCGGGTAGCATTGACCTCGAGATTAGTAGCTAGTCCTGTAACATCGCCGGCTACCGGATTACTTGTATATAATACCGCAAATGCCAGTAGCGGGGATGCCGAGGTATTACCGGGATTCTACTATTGGAGCGGTAGTGAATGGATCGCCATGGGGGGAACGGGAGGTCGTGACTGGTCATTGGAAGGAAATGCAGGTACGAGTCCGGTACAAAATTTCATCGGAACCACAGATGCCACAGATTTTGTACTACGCACGAACGATACCGAAAGAATGCGATTTCTTGACATTGGAACAGCAGGAATGGGGTCAATGCCTTACACCAACGTGGTTTTACGGGTTAACGACGCATCCCATCCTTTTGGAATTGTTTCCGAAACATCTAGTAACGGAGCCTCTGTATGGGGAGCCGATTCGGGATCGGGTATAGGAATACGCGGTGAAAATACGGGAACTGGTATTGGTCTTTACGGTTATGCCGCCAATTCCCACGGAGCTTACACCTACACCACCTATACAGGTAGTGCCTTCCTTATAGGAGGGATCCAGGCCTGGGGTGGTGGTGTAGACGGTGCCAACGGGGTGCTAGCTGTTGCGGATAAACAATCCTCATCGAAATCTAATATGGGTCTGAGAGCTGTATCGGGTAGTACCACTTCCATATCTACAAACCAGATCCTCAATGTTGGTGTTAACTCTAACGCCACAGACCTTGCTATTTATGCTATAACAGAAGGTCCCATAACCTCCTCGAACAGTATAGAGGCAGCTCGATACCAGACCAACTATACGGGTAATGCTATCACGGCCGATGCACGAGATCCCAGAGCACAACTGGCCGGCTATACTAATTCCAGTTTAGTTGGAGGTGGTAATATGTACTACGGTGGATATTTCTATAGTGGCGGTTCCAGTTCCAACTCTTCTTATGCCTATGCTGGAGCACGATATAACAATACCAATTACAAGATCATCGGAAACGGTGCGGTTTCAACCATTGTTCAGGATACAAATGGAGATAAAAAAGTGATGTTTGCACCAGAGGCACCGGAAGTTCTATTCGAAGACTATGGTACAGGACAACTCGTAAACGGAATCGCAAATATTTCGATCGACCCGATATTTACGAACAACATCGTAGTAGACAATGATCATCCCTTAAAAGTATTCATTCAGCTGGAAGGCGACTGTAATGGTGTATTCGTAACAAATAAATCGGCAAACAGCTTCACGGTAAAGGAACTTCAGAGTGGAACATCTAACGTATCCTTCTCTTATCATATAGTAGCGAATAGGAAAAACGACACAGGATCTACAGAAAACAGCTCTAATTACAGCGATCTTAGATTCCCAGATGCTCCGGATGCTATTGAACCAGAAACCCTGGATGCCAAGGAAGTACAAAAATACAAGCCAGAACAGAATACCCTGAAAAATAAACTCGGTGTGAAGGACTAAATCCTACATAATATGAGTAACTAATAACAAACCATAACTAGTAAGTAAACGGCGCCCGTTTTGGATGATTTAGATTCATGAACGGGTGCCAAATTAAAATTAAATAAACCACATATACATCCATTCAATGATATAGGCCGAAAAACACTACTTGACTTATTTTTATTTCTATATGTAGCGTTTTTCTTACTTTTTATTATATTTTGTGTATTTCATCGATTTTTTTATGTTTTAATCGATTATGTTGCGTATAATTGTGATGCCCAAAATGTTAAATGTCATTGATATGAAGCAATTTAACCTACGAAAATACGCCCTCGCCCTTATTTATGCAGTGGGTTTTTATTCTTACACGGTCGCCCAGGTTGGGATCAACACTACGTCTCCCAACGGGATTCTAGAAGTAGCTAATCCAACTGGCGCAACGCACGGTATAGTTCTTCCGCGTGTGGCTCTAACTGGCACCAACGTTTCAGCTCCGATTTTGAATCCACAGGGAGGTGCCCTGGCGGTTGGGACAGTAGTATATAATACTGCAACAACAACAACAGGATCAAACGACGTCTATCCCGGAATCTATGTTTGGACAGGAACCGAATGGTTTAACAAATTCACCAAGAAACACCAGGAGTATTACACACAATCCTCCTTTTTTCAACCAGACTCTAATGCTGGTTGGCAGAATGTCCCCGGATTAACTTCTCAGACTTTTACAGCAAAATACACAGGAACTTATAAAATTGAAGTGAGCATGAACTACGGGAGTGGTTATATCAACGATGTTTCTGCTGGATGCGATGTAGCCTATCAGCAGGGACAGTTCAGGTTTAACTTCAACGGGACCAATTACTTTGTGACCGCAAAGGCACAGGCAACACAGGAGCCCTCCGGAACACGTTATTACGCCATATGGGAACAGTATTCTTTTATAGAGTATGTAAGTCTGGTAGCAGGTACTAATTATACATTCGATCTTGCCTTCGACCAGGCGGATTCTCCGGGCTTTGTTAATAACGGAAACTCAGGAACAGGCCTTGGTTATATGGGAATACCCGATCATGTTCCCTGCTCTGTTGAATTTACATACATAGGTGAATAATAAAACAACTAACGATGAAAAATAATACCTTAATACATATTTGTGTTCTGTTTTTTCTGGCTGGTATAACTACTTATGCCCAGGTTGGGATTGGTACCACTTCACCAAAAGGAATTCTGGATATAGACAGTAGCACTTACGGCGTCGTGTATCCAAGTGTGGCATTGACCGCTACCAATGTAGCAGCGCCGGTAGTGAATCCATTAGGAGGTGCGCTCGCGGTTGGTACTACAGTTTTTAATACAAACACCACAAATACAGGTTCTAACGACGTTGAGCCGGGAATTTACGCCTGGGACGGAACCCAGTGGATTATTCACTTTTTTAAAAGACAACAGGAAATGTATCCGCAAACTTCTGTTCTAAGAAGTTCTGCTGCTTTAGGATTTGAGGATGTACCGGGCATTGGAGCTGCAGATTTTCGAACTTTTACGGCTAAATATTCAGGATTATATCGCATTGAAGTAAAACTTACCTACGGCGGTGGGGAAATGAATACCACAACCGATGTGGAAACCACTATGACCGAAGGGGATTTTAGATTCACATTTGACGGTACTGCGAACATCATTAAAGCCAAATCTTTTTCAACTTACAACGCTCATATTAGCGGAGGCAGACAGTTTGCAGACTCCTGGGTACAAACCACTAAGACATTTTATGTAAATCTGGTTCAAAATCAGTCTTACATTTTTTCTTTAGAATTCGATCAATATACGGATGCCAAATTAATGAACGGAGGAAATTTAGTAGTAACGGACGGAAGGGGATATGTAGGAAGTGAGATCCCATGCTACATTGAATTTACCTACCTGGGCGACTAAACAACTTTGATATATACTATTAAACAATAGCTATTATGAAATTAACGATCAAATCTATATTAACCCTTGCTACGCTATTATGTGCAGTTACGGCATTGCAGGCTCAAATCGGTGTTGGTACCGAGACGCCCCAGGGAATGCTGGATCTGTCTAATAATAATTCTGCAGGGTTTGTATTTCCAAAAGTAGCCCTAACTGCCGATAATGTGACTGCCCCTGTAACCAATCCTCAGGGTGGTGCACTGGAAATAGGAACGGTGGTTTTCAATACCGCTACAACCACAACGGGCTCCAATGATGTATCTCCTGGTATTTATGCCTGGAATGGCTCCAGGTGGAATCCCCAGTATTTAAGACAAGACTCTGCTTTATTCGAGCAATCTCCTCTAGACTTAAGAACGGTTACTGGTGATACTTCCTACAATACTGCATCTTCAGACTGGGTTGACGTACCTGGCTTAGGTGCCGGATCTTCTTTTACCGCGAAATATACCGGAACATATAAAGTAAAAGCCAGTTTTAATTTTGGTGGTGGAGAAGTAATTACTCCTTCAGCAGGGAATATTATGATGGCAACAATGGAAGGACTTTTTAGATTTACTTTCGACGGAACCAGCAATCTTATATACACTCACTCTTACTCACTATATAACAACCCTACTTATCAGGATCAATTTATACATGACTCTAATTTTATCCAATATGTAAATCTTACCGCCGGACAAACCTATAATTTCCAACTTGAGGTTGATGTTTTTGTTGCAACCCATTATGTGAACGGAGGTAATTCAGGTACTGGTCGGGGACATGTAGGAATTAGCATACCCTGTGCAGTAGAATTTACATTTATCGATGAATAAGAACATTACTTTAAATATTATAAATACACCCCGTATTATGAACAGATACTTACTTTTCGCTTTACTGATCAATTTTAGTCTGGCAACTGCCCAAACACCGTGTTCAGGTGGTATGGCCGGAGGATATCCATGTGATGGCCTTACTTTACAGTCATCTTTTACATATGCAGAACTTGGTGCTGCCAACTGGTCATCGGCCGGTAGAACCGGAAACGATTCCTGGGGGTGGACCGATCCACTGGACGGGAAAGAATATGCTATTGTTGGACTAAACAACGGGACAGCATTTATAGATATTACAGATCCGGTAAACCCCAGAAGACTGGGAAGGCTCCCAACTCAAACTAGTAATAGTTGGTGGAGAGATATCAAAGTGTATAACAATCACGCGTTTATTGTAAGTGAAGCTTCGGGACATGGAATGCAGATCTTCGATCTCACTACCCTGAGAGGGCTTTCTACAAACGCCAATAGGACTTTTTCTAATACCGCATATTATGGTGCTTTTGGCGACGCACATAATATTATCATCAACGAGGATTCCGGAATTGCCTATGTTCTAGGAGCAAATATCTATAGTGGAGGACCTCATTTTATTGATATAACCACTCCAACAAGTCCGGTGAGTTTAGGAGGTTATTCTACTAGAGGATATACGCACGATGCCCAGGTTGTCACTTATGACGGTCCGGATCCTGATTATCAGGGAAAAGAAATTTTTATTGGAAGTAATGAAGATGAAGTAGTAATTCTCGATGTTACCAATAAAGCTAGTGTAAGTACCATTTCAACAATCTCTTATCCAAACTTTCACTACACACACCAGGGATGGTTTACAGAAGACAAAAAGTATTTTCTCCTGGGTGATGAGGAAGATGAAGTAATGGGTGGCGTTGGAAATACCAAGACTATAGTCTTCAATCTGGAAGACCTTGATAATCCGAGTATCGCTTTCAACTACTACGGCCCTACGGCTGCCATTGACCACAATGGATATGTAAGAGGAAACAGATTCTATCAGGCCAGCTATCGTGCCGGAATGAGAATTATTAAACTGGGTGATCTTGATCAAGGTGTGTCGGCAATGACCGAAGTAGATTATTTCGATACTTACCCTTCAAGTAATTCGGCCGCCTTTAACGGCGCCTGGAATGTGTATCCTTATTTCCCAAGTGGAAACTTAATTATAAGTAACTACGATGGTGGATTCTTTGTAGTAAAAGATCCTAATTTCGATGATACCGATCCTGTAGTGGTGTGCCAGAATATAACGGCAACATTGAATAAGGCTACGGGAACTGTAACCATTAACGCAAATGATGTTGATAACGGTTCTACGGATAATATGGGGATTGTAAGCATGACTCTAGACGGGCAAACGACCTTTTCCTGCGCCGATGTTGGTAGTGTGTTTAATGTAACCCTTACCGTAGAAGACGACTACGGAAACAGGTCGTCATGTGTAGCCCAGGTAACAATAGCCGCTGAAACTACAGAATATACCGGAGCCTCTTGGTCTAACGGAACTCCCGATATAGGAAGTCACGCCAAGATCGCCAGTGATTATGATACGGGAGTAGGAGCAAATACCAGTTTCGATGCCTGTTCCTGTGAGATCGATACCGGACGCACGCTTACCATTCAGGCGAACGATTACATTAATATCGAAAAAGACATTACTGTTAACGGGAACCTGGTAGTAAAACATCAGGGAAGTGTAGTGCAAAGTGATGCTACCGCTTCAGTAATAAAGAACGGAAGTATCGACGTTGAATTAACCACACCTCCACTGAAGAATCGTGATTTTATGATCATGGGAAGCCCCATGACCACAGAAACACGCACAGGTGTATTTAATGGGGCGTACAATGTACAGGCTTATACTCCGGCTAATTTTATTCCTCATTCGGGCGTTCCGGCAGGAGGAACCAATTTTGCCGATGATAACTTCGACGACTGGAACCCGGCAAGTGGGACCATTACACCGGGAGAAGGCTTCCTGGTATATCCGCAAGCGGCCTATAACGATCCGGCCTATAACGGACCACCACCTGTCTCAACCCTGCAATTCAATATGAATTACACCCTGGGAACCCTAAACAACGGTACAGTAACCAGATCCATTGTCTTTAATGGCCTGGGATCAAACCCGGACGGTACGCCTAACATGCTGGCAAATCCATACGCATCTCCTATTGATGCCAGTGCATTTGTAAATGATAACGCCCTGGTAAACGAAGTTTATTTCTGGGAACACCTAACAGCGCCTAGCGCAGCGATCCCAGGAGCGAACACAATTAACGTATCCATGGACGATATCTCTATGTACAACGGTACAATGGGGGTACCCGCAGCAAACGATCCCGGTACATCCACCACACCTAATGGAGTGATCTCTACCGGACAAGGATTCTCGATCAAAGCTTTTGGAGCCGGAACAGTATCTTTTACTAATAGTATGAGACTCACCTCCGGAAATACCACCCTGCGTAATCCTGAGGGACTAGAGAAAATGATACTGAAAGTAGAAAACACTCAGTTTAACGTACGAAGTTATGCAGGTATAGCATTTAGACCTGATGGTAGTGCACAATTGGATGCCAATTTCGATTCCAACAGACTTGCCACCATAATTTCGCTATACTCACATCTTGAAGACGGTACCGAGCAACTGGGTATTCAAACCCGTGAAACCTTCGATGCCGAAATTAAGATCCCGATGGGCTTTAGCTCACAGGTGGAAAGTGAAACTAATTACGTGATATCAATTTCCTCTTTGGAAGGAAGTGTCCTTCCGGGAGTAACGGTATACCTGATCGACCACAGAGAGAATGTAATTACCGAATTAAGTGCCAACGACTATGAGTTCACCAGCGGACAAGGTACCTTCGACGGTAGATTTACACTTCAATTCGAACAGGATGGATCCTTAGGTTCTGTAGCTAACAAACTCAATAGTGTTGTGGTTTATCCTAACCCGGCTGATAACATTATTAATATCAGCTCACCGGCTACATACCTAAAAGCCATCGAAGTCTACGATGTTCGCGGAAGAAGACTTTCTGAAGAGATCGATGACAAACAAAATTCGGTATCACTTAGTGTGACTAATCTCGAAACAGGAATCTACTTTGTAAAAGTGGATACCGAAGTCGGTTCGGTTACTAAAAAGATCATAAAAAAATAACCGGATCTCAATCTCGAATAAAAAGCCTGAACGAAAGTTTAGGCTTTTTATTTATAATATATTTTTTTTATTGCCTTTTTACTTATATACTTGCAAATCAACGGATTAATTCTACATATACTCGAAAAAAATCGTGAATCCACGGGAATAATTCTTCTATTATTAAATCATTTTATACATTCATAATTCATAAATGTGTTTTATGAAAACAATTAACTCCCCCCGACCCCCAAAATTGTTTTCGATTTTCTTACTGCTCATATTTACTATTGCCGGATACGGCCAGGTTGGTATTGGAACTACTACACCTAACAGCAACGCATTGTTAGATATAGATGCTTCTGTAAATGTAGGAGGCGTACTATTACCCCGTGTAGCACTTACTTCTTCTGCTGGTGTTGCACCACTTTCATCTCATGTTGCGGGGATGACCGTGTACAATACGGCAACAACTGCCGATATTTTTCCAGGAATCTACACAAATAATGGATCCAGATGGATGCGTGTTGAAGATTCTTCGCCAGCAGCACATTCGGTTTCCCTGGCAACCGACATCCAAATTTCGAGTGCAACCTTTGCAAATGTACCCAGCATGCCAACACTTACATTTACTGCCAGGAAAAGCTCGGTTTTGGTTATGCTAACTGCATCCGGTATTGGTTACACCAACTCTATGGCCGCAGTTCAATTAAGAGTTCGTAATGTTACTTCGGGTACTACGATAGGCGGAACCAATAATAAGATCCAAAGCTATGATGATGTAACAGGTACCGTAACTACCTGGTCTGCTTCGTTCTCAAAATTGGTAACGGGTTTAACCATAGGGACAACATACACCTTTAGCGTTCAAGGGCTCGTAGGTGGAATCCTGGGGACACCCAACGCGGCTATATTTCCAGTTACAAACCCCGATAACCAGCATTTAACATTAACGGTTATACAATAATTAAACGTATTTCAAAAACCTCCAAAAAGACCTTGATTTCAGATAAAAGAGGTCTTTTTCATTCGCATATGCTTCTCTTTCAAAGCTAATATTCCTGTAGGCAAGCTTTGTAGATCGGTATTGGATCAGTCTGCACACATACTCTATGAGATACCACAGATAAAACGGAATTATTAGAAATTCGACCTGCTGTCTTAAATGTATCTTTTCGTGATTGATAAAGACTTTATCTTGTTTAAGTTCTTTTCGCTTCAGAATTATAAAAGGCCACAGACTTATTCCTAGAAAATTTTTACTAAGTAAGAAACGATTCACTAGTACGATCATGAATACAAGATAGGAAATTGGTATTTTTGTGTAATGACTTTTTTTAACAGAAAGAACGAGCTTGAAGAAGGGGATTATTACATTACCCCGGAAGGCTATAAATGTTTTACAGAGCAATATCACTTAAAAAGAGGCTATTGTTGTGAGAGCGGTTGCAGACACTGCCCGTATGGCTTCGACACCAAAACGAATACCCAAAGCAAATGACATTTCAAGAAGAAATACTAGAAGGAATTCCAGATCAGTTACCCGATCCTAAACCTTACGACCCCGACGTAAATCATGCCCCTAAGAGAAAGGAGATCTTGACGGATTATGAAAAAGAGCTGGCGCTTCGAAATGCCTTGCGTTATTTCCCGAGTGAACTCCATAGCTCCCTCCTACCCGAATTTGCTGAAGAATTAGAAGCTTACGGTCGCATCTATATATATCGTTACAGGCCGAAACACAAGATATTCGCCAGAGGTATTTCCGAATACCCCGGTAAGTCTGAACAGGCCAAAGCGATCATGTTAATGATCCAGAATAACCTGGATCATGCGGTAGCACAACATCCGCATGAATTGATCACTTATGGAGGTAACGGTGCTGTATTTCAGAATTGGGCCCAATACAGACTGGTCATGAAGTACCTGGCCGAAATGAACGATGAGCAAACACTAGTCATGTATTCGGGGCATCCTCTGGGATTGTTTCCCTCCCATAAAGAAGCCCCAAGGGTGGTTGTTACCAACGGAATGATGATTCCCAATTATTCGAGTCAGGACGACTGGGAAAAATTCAACGCATTAGGAGTTACCCAGTACGGGCAGATGACGGCGGGAAGCTATATGTATATTGGCCCACAGGGAATTGTTCACGGAACGACCATAACTGTGTTAAACGGATTCAGAAAAATAAATAAAGACCCTAAGGGCGGTCTTTTTGTAACTTCCGGATTGGGCGGAATGAGTGGTGCACAGCCTAAAGCCGGCAATATTGCAGGTTGCGTGACCGTCTGCGCCGAAGTAAATAAAAAAGCTACACAAACAAGACATTCGCAAGGATGGGTGGATGAGATAATCTCAAACCTAAAACAACTGGCCGATCGTGTT
>CAJQNO010000194.1 GCA_905479745.1 uncultured Flavobacteriaceae bacterium
TATAACGGAAACCCGATGCCCTCGAGCGATTACTGGTTTTTGGTGGAATACACCGAAGATGAAACCCGAAAAGAGTTTAAAGGACACTTTACCCTAAAACGATAACGTCCATCCCCATACTTAATAAAAAAAAGCCACTCATTGAGTGGCTTTTTTAGGTGTTTACCTTCAGAGACTAATTCCTAAAGTGAAAACGATATTATTAAATGTAGTTTCTATGTTTGAAACACTGGTAAGTCCTACATCATACAATTCCCTACTTCTGTCCTGCTGTGCTCTGGCATATGCGATATCAAAGTTATACTCTCCGAAATCGTATCCTAATCCTAAGGAGAAACCTGTGAGATCACCTACAATCATATCATTTTTATACGGGCTCTGCTCGTACTGCATTCCAGCTCGAAGACTCAATGCATTAATACGATATTCGCCTCCTAATTTTACACTGGACGACCCTTGCAGACTACTGCTAATAGCATTGTTCAGGGCACTGAATTCGCCACTAAAATCTGACGAAAACTTTGTCTGAGAATAATCTTTATACGAATAATCTAAACTAATAAGTCCTTGTTTTCCGAAGACATAAGCCGCACTCGCTGCATAGCGCCCGGGAGTTCGTAATTCGTAGTCGGCAAAGACATTCAGGACATTTGGATTAACTACGGCTGTGATACTTTGGCCGTCTTCGGTGCGGCGCGTCCGCAGGTATTGAGTAGTTTCTTCAGATATCTCAAACCAGGTAGGCGTATCATAGGTCAATCCAAGTCTAACTTCATCAGAAACCTTAAAAATACCACCTAATTGAGCAGAAAATCCTCCGCCAAGAACAGATAGGTTGTTTTCAAATTCAACCTGATTCACTATGCTTCCCGGATTGGAATTCGTCTCGAAAAGAAAATTACTTTCTACATAATCGATAGCATGAAAATTAAGATTTACCCCGAAGTAGAACTGTTCGGTATACTGGGCGCCAAAGTTTATGGTATATTTTCCATTGAATCCCGTGGATGCAGCATAATATTCCTGATTAAAACGTCCCGGTGCAATATTAGATACATACATGGTATTATTCGGATTTCCGGCATCGACTGGATCAATTATGTAACCCTGGAAGCCGAGAAAAGCGTTTTGCGCTGCAGTACCTTCCGTTTCACCCAGAAAGGTGTAAAGACTAGATATAGATTCTCCATTCTGTAGCTGTAATAGGTCCAGAGGGATACCCTGAGCAAGAGTTAGGAAGTACGAGGCTATGGACTTATTGCCATTCCCTTGTATAAATACATCATCATCGTGGTTCTGCGTATTATTGTAATTAATACCAAGGGTAAACTTCTTCCAATTGGAATTCTCATTGATATTCTCATATACAAAAACGCCTCCGGCCTGGTTGATAGCCACGTCTGTGTCGATACCTCTGGCTTCACTGCCAAAATAAGTTGCATTATTCTCGCGGTCTAAAACTCCCAGAGAAAAGGAAAGATCGTTTGTAAGAAAAACTGCGCTACTTGCTGGGTTTATTCCGATGGCAGACAGGTCTCCACCCAAGGCTCCAAATGCACCACTCATAGCGGTATATCGAGCTGAGCCGGTGGTGCGATCTACACCATAACGCAATCCATCTGTAATATTCTGAGCACTCGAAAAGGTCACGACAAAACCTACTATGAGTAAGAAAAACTTTCTTTTCATATTAAAAGATCATTTATTTATTGATAAATTTTATCCGCGCCCACCTCTTCGGCTGCCACCTCCGCCTCTTGAGCCTGAGGATGATCTGGAGCTTCCTGAACTTCGTAAGGAACCTGAGGACCTGGAACTTCCCGAGCTTCGGAAGGAATTATTGGATCTTCTACTGGAGTTATTATTTACACTGGGGCGAGTGGTTCGCCTTTGTGTATTCAATTGCGTATTGTTGGATCGTCGAGTATTCACACTCGGACGAGTTTGTACACTATTGCTGCGTCGAGTAGCGTTGACATTATTTCTTCTATAATCTGTAGATCTTCGATTATATTCTCCACGTGAATAATTACCTCTTCCTGAATTTAGACTTGATCTGTTTGTATTATAAGATCGTCTGTTGTTATACGCAGATCTTCCACGGTTATAGTCCAGATTTCTCCGGCCTCTGTTATAAGCTATATTGTTATAACCGTAATATCCTGGGTAACCATGCCATCCGCCGTACCATCCGCCATACCAGCCTCCGTACCATCCTGCATTCCAGTAAGGACCCCAGCCCCAACCAACACTCCAATAAGGAGACCAGTAGCTATAGCCCCATCCACCATACCACCACGGATTGTACCAGTGATTCCAACCCCAGTAACCACCCCAGTAACCACCCCAACCGGCATTGCCATAGATGTTTACCGTAATATCGGTGGTGTTATCTCCCCATCCGGCATAACCGCCTTGGTATTCAGGTTCTTGTATAACTATATTTCCATATTCGTCTAGGGTGTCGCTGCTTGAGTATGATTCAATATCGGTGAAGATCAGATCCTCTTCCGGTAGGTCTGCATAATCATTCTGTTTAGACTGAAAGTATTGTTTGTAGTAATTGGATTTTTCACTTATTTGATCATTTTCAGTGCTGGCTGTCGTGTTCGTGTCGGAACTATAGATGCCATCCGTATCATCATAACCGTTCTGATGGGTTCCGCAGGAAGTTAGCAACAAAGCCATCACACCGGTAAGCAGTATGGGTAATGTTTTTTTCATAGCATTTATTTTGATTTGCATAACTGCAGGATTTAATTGTTCTACTATATAAAAATAGTTAGTTTTGCCGAGAACTAGAAGAACTACTATTTATTTAACAAAGGCACAATATCTGTGCCAAACTAGGCAGTATGGCTAAGTATTTGACTACTCGTGAAGAGGACTACTCCAAATGGTATAATGAGCTTGTTGTAAAGGCTGATCTGGCTGAAAATTCCGGGGTTCGAGGATGTATGGTTATAAAGCCATACGGCTATGCTATTTGGGAAAAAATGCAGGCCGAGCTCGATCGGATGTTTAAAGAAACCGGACATCAGAATGCCTATTTTCCGCTTTTTATTCCGAAGTCATATTTCAGTAAAGAGGCGAGCCATGTGGATGGTTTTGCCAAGGAGTGTGCTGTGGTTACGCATTATCGCTTAAAGACAGACGAGAGTGGCAAGGGGATCATTGTCGATCCTGATGCAAAACTGGAAGAGGAGTTGATTGTTCGACCAACTTCAGAAACCATTATATGGGACACCTATAGAAAATGGGTGCAGTCTTATCGTGATTTGCCAATTCTGGTGAACCAATGGGCGAATGTGGTTCGATGGGAAATGCGCACCCGTCTATTTTTGCGTACTGCCGAATTTCTTTGGCAAGAAGGGCATACGGCGCATGCTACCGAAGCAGAAGCCATTGCCGAAGCTGAACAAATGCTGAGGGTGTATGCCGAGTTTGTAGAAAATTATATGGCAATTCCTGTAATAAAAGGATTAAAGACAGAAAGTGAACGATTTGCCGGAGCACTCGAAACTTATTGTATTGAAGCTCTGATGCAGGATGGTAAGGCTTTGCAAGCCGGTACATCTCATTTTTTAGGTCAGAATTTCGCCAAGGCCTTCGACGTAAAGTTTACTGATAAGGAAGGTAAAATGGATTATGTGTGGGCAACCTCCTGGGGTGTTTCTACCCGTTTAATGGGAGCCCTGGTGATGACCCATAGTGATGATAACGGTCTGGTATTGCCTCCAAATTTAGCGCCGGATCAGGTGGTTATCGTACCTATATATCGAAACGACGAACAATTTGAGGCTGTTAGCAATGTTGCGAGAAAGATAATGAATGATCTGCGTGCAATCGGTTTGCGGGTAAAATTCGACGACCGGGATACGCATAAGCCAGGATGGAAATTCAATGAATACGAATTGAAAGGAGTTCCTGTGCGTATCGCTATCGGTCCGAAGGATGTGGAGAAAGGTACTGTGGAAATCGCCCGAAGAGATACTTTGGAGAAGGAATTTGTAAAGACTGAAGATGTGGTCGATACTATTGGGGCGCTTATGGATGAAATTCAGAAGAATTTATATAAAAAAGCATCCGATTTCAGAAGCAATAATACTACCATAGTGGATAGTTATGATGAATTCAAGGAGGTATTAAATACGAGTGGCGGATTTATTCTAGCGCATTGGGATGGTACTGCTGAAACCGAAGAACGCATAAAGAATGAAACCAAGGCCACCATCAGGTGCATTCCTTTAGACGATCACATAGAACCGGGAAGCTGCATGGTTACTGGTAAACCGTCGGCACGAAGGGTCTTATTTGCCAGGGCGTATTAAATTCCTAAAAAAATATTGGGAAGACTTGCCGCATTCAAAAATAGTTGTATTTTTGCATCCGCAAATGAAACTAACGGCCCGTTCGTCTAGGGGTTAGGACGCCAGGTTTTCATCCTGGTAACAGGGGTTCGATTCCCCTACGGGCTACAAATTTAATAACAAGAAGATGGCGAACCATAAGTCAGCATTAAAAAGAAT
>CAJQNO010000195.1 GCA_905479745.1 uncultured Flavobacteriaceae bacterium
GAGGTTGGTGCTACTCCGGGAGACGAAGGTATTGGTGAATTTGCCTTTGTGGATCAGGAAAACGAAGAAATGACTCCGTATGAGCAGTATATGTATGATAACTACTACGGAATGGGAGAGGATTTCTATGCCGGAAGAAAGATCAATAATGACGTGGACCTGATCTGGGATACCAGTGAATATCCGGATGAATATTATTCGGAAGTTATGGATACCATGTATATTCCTGCTGAAGAGTCTTATAATGGACAACGCACTATAGATGTTAGTAAACTGAAATTCCAGTACACCTATATGGATATTCAGGCAGCTGCAAGAGCTAAAGGAAAAAGCAGAAAAGATTTTATAAAGAAAGAAGAGATCCAGATCTATCCGGATACCACGGTATGGATCAAGGACTTTAATTACTCTTATAATGAGCCTATGCACAATGATTATTTTTGGCATGAGGCTTATGGAGACTATCCTGTGGTAGGGGTTAACTGGAAACAAGCGAAAGCTTTTTGCGCCTGGAGAACCCTATACAAGAACGCATATCAGAAATCCAGAAGACGTAATCACGTGAATTCGTTCCGTCTTCCGGGTGAAGCAGAATGGGAATACGCTGCACGTGGCGGTCTTGAATCTGCAACTTTCCCATGGGGAGGGCCTTATGCGAAAAATGACAGAGGATGTTTCTTAGCGAACTTTAAGCCTTTACGTGGTGACTATGCCGCAGACCAGGCTTTATATACTGTAGAAGCAGATGCTTACGAACCAAACGATTATAACCTGTACAATATGGCGGGTAACGTTTCGGAATGGGTAGCATCATCTTACGATCCAGCTTCTTACAATTACACATCTACAATGAACCCCAATGTAAATGACGACGAGAACATGCGTAAAGTAGTACGCGGAGGTTCCTGGAAAGACGTTGCATACTTCTTACAGGTTAGTACGCGTGACTACGAATATGCAGATTCTGCTCGTAGTTATATCGGTTTCAGAACTGTACAGGACTATATGGGTACTGATGTAGTATTGAACCAAAACTTTGGAGACGCCCGATAATCGCGTCTAACTAAAAAGTCAAATCTTAACTTAACTTAACTTAATTAAACTATAGTATTATGGCACAATCAAAATCATCTAAAAAGTTATTTAACATGGCCTATGGCCTTGGAGCTTCTATCGTTATCCTGGGAGCCTTATTTAAAATCCTTCACTGGGAGCTAGGTCCCCTAAACGGTGGGTTGCTATTGGCGATCGGTCTTATTACCGAGGCGATCATTTTCGCAATCTCAGCCTTTGAGCCGGTAGAGGATGATTTAGACTGGTCTTTGGTATATCCTGAATTAGCAGGAGGCAAAGGCAAAGGAAAGAAAGAAGAGCCACAAGACGCTCAAGGTATGTTGTCTCAGAAATTAGACGAGATGCTTAAAGGTGCTAAGATCGATTCAGAATTAATGAGTAGTCTCGGAGACAGCATCCGTTCTTTTGAAGGTGCTGCTAAGAGTATGGCCCCAACTGCCGAAGCTATGAATTCTACTAAGAAGTATAGCGAAGAAATGGCACTTGCTGCCGCTCAAATGGAATCATTAAACAGTCTTTATAAAGTTCAGGTAGAATCTACCAGCCGTCAGGCAGAAGTGAACGAACGTGTTGTTGAGAATGCAGAACAACTGAAAGCTCAAATGGAGCATCTTGCTACTAACCTGTCTTCGTTAAACGGAGTCTATGGAGGTATGCTATCTGCAATGGGAGGTAAAAACTAAGGTTTTCCAACCAAATTATTAATCTTAAACAGCATTAAAAATGGCACAAGGAAATCTATCCCCGCGGCAAAAGATGATCAACCTGATGTATCTGGTTTTCATCGCAATGCTTGCGCTGAACATGTCCAAAGAGGTATTATCTGCCTTCGGACTACTTAATGAGAAAATTACCGATGCAAATGTTGCTGCCACAGAACGTAACACGGCCTTCATGGAAAGTCTTGCTACGAAAGCTGCGGAACAACCGGAACAATATGCCGAGGTAAAACTGAAAGCCGATAAAGTATCTGAGATTTCAGAAGAACTAAATACCTATCTCGAGGATTTGAAAACCCAGATGATGGGAACACTGAAACCTGAAGATGCAGTGGATTATGAAGTTCAGGATAAACCTGACTTCCTGGATCGCAGATTCTTTCAGGGTGATAAGTTAAAGCCGGAAGGGCAGGAATTTTTAGATAAGATCAACAATTACCGCACCGAGATGATAGCGGTACTTGGAGATAGTTATCCGGATATAAAGAGCTCTATCGAATCTAATTTTAGTACTTCTCCGGTTGAAAACCGAGACGGTAAAAAGATCGATTGGCTAAACTATCACTATGAAGGATTCCCGTTGGTTGCGTCGAAGACAAAACTAACATCACTTCAGAACGATATCAAGGTAACCAAGAATGAACTTTTGTCGAAAATGTTAGCCGGTCAACAAGCAACGGCCTTATCGTTTACGCAATACAATACCTTGTTGGAGCAATCTAAATCTGCATTTTATGCAGGTGAAAAGTTTGAAGGAGGAATCGTTTTGGGACGAAAGGATCCAAATACAAAACCAAACCGTGTTGAGCTTACATTAGATGGCAGACCGTTGGGCGAAGATCAATATACTATCGAGAACGGTAAAGTGAAGTTGAATATCAATGCAGGTGCTGCCGGAGATCACAAGATCGAAGGGAACCTTATCTTCCTTCAGGATGGTAAAGAAGTTGAAATTCCTGTAAGCAGTAGTTTTGCAACCATTACAAAACCTAATTCGGCGGTTATTTCGGCCGATAAGATGAATGTGGTATATCGTGGTGTTGAAAATCCGATGACCGTATCCATCCCTGGTATTCCGGATAACAAAGTTACCGCTTCTGGTGCTGGATTAACGAAGGTTTCAGGTAGTAAATATGTAATGCGTCCCGGTGGAGGTAGAGAAGTTGTAATTACTGCAAGTGGTACACTTCCCGATGGCCAGAGGATCAGTACACCAAGTACTTTCCGTATTAAAGACATTCCGCGTCCAACCGGAACCATCCGTGGTGAGGACGGAAATGGCGGATGTGTTCGTATGCAGCGTCAGGGACTTGAGATCGCAAGTATTGGAGCTATACTTCCAGACTTCGATTTCGATATCAACCTAAACGTAACAGGATTTAAATTCAAAGTATCCGGACAACCAACGGTTGTTGTTAATGGTCGTAAGATGAACGAGCAGGCCAAAGGAGCTCTTAGAAGAGCTAAACGTGGTGAAACAGTACAGATATTTGATATTACTGCGAACATCGCTAACAACTCCGGATATAAGCTGAAGAAGATATCTCCGGTTTGTATCGAGTTAACGAACTAAGATTAAAATTTAGAATATGAGCTTTAAAAATGTTGTTTTATTTGGTTTAGGCCTTTTATTCGGTACGTATACTGCCGCGGCGCAGTTAAATGTGCTGAATGCCAAAACACCTGAAGATATAGGTAAGAAGACAGAAGCGCAGATTGCCTATGATAATGATGAGCCATTGCCCTATGGTTACACCGATGAGCGTGATGTGTTATGGTCCAGGACTGTTTGGGAGATCATCGATCTTGATGAAAGAGTGAACTTCCCATTGTACTATCCAATCGACACGAACAACATTGGTGCGGAACGTCGATCATTGTACGATGTGTTGGTGAAGAATATCAAGAATGGAAACATTGAAGATGTGTATTCAGATTCATATTTTACTGAAAAGCGAACCCTGAAAGATATCGAAGCATCACTGGTTTATAGTGATACTACCGATGTGGGTATCGATCAGTATAATGCCGAAGGCAGAGTAGATGAAGAGTATATTAGAAAGTTTTCTCTTGATGCTGGTGATGTGGAAGAATGGAGAATCCGTGGTATCTGGTACCTTGACAAGCGTCAGGGAGAACTTAAATACCGCTTACTAGGTCTTTGTCCTGTTGCCAACGAAGCACGTTCTAAAGCTTTCCCTGATGATAATATCGATAGTAAAGTTGAGCTTTTCTGGGTATGGTTCCCTGCAGCAAGGGAAGTGTTACACAAAGCCAAAGCTTTTAACAGAAGAAATACTTCGCAACCGATATCATTCGATCATTTGTTGAACTCTAGACGTTTTAGCGGTATTGTCTACAAAGAGGATAATGTTCAAGGAGACAGAGCAGTTAACGAATACATCAACGATAATGCATTGATGCAATTATTGGAATCGGATAGAATTAAAGAACAAATCAGAAATATCGAGATTGATTTGTGGAACTATTAATAGTTTCAATATTATAGGTATTTTAACCCTCCCTGGCCTTGGCTGCGGAGGGTTCTTTCTTTTATCTACTTATCCCGGGCATAATAGCTCCTGTGCTACCATTATTTATGGTATGCAACTTTTCGGTATCTTTATTTTATTCAAACAATAGAATTGAAACAGCTAGATTATATCATTGTTGGATCCGGCATTGCAGGGATTGCCTTTTGTGAGAATCTGGAGGCTAATTCCAGGCACTATGTGGTATTCGACTCTGGTGAGCAAACCGCTACCGGTGTTGCAGGAGGGGTAGTAAATCCTATGGTTCTTAAACGGTTGAACCCCATATGGAAGGCTTCTCAATTTATAAATAAGGCCAAACCGTTCTTTGAAGGCCTTCAGAATAAATTAAATACCCAAATTGTAAAAGATCAACTGTTACTTCGGATCTTTGCTACTGCCGAGCAACAGAACGACTGGGTAGTGGCCAGTGATTCTCCTGCTATGGAACAATTTCTTCAACCCGAAATTATCCACAACACTAATACCAATATCAATGCTCCGCTGGGCTATGGAGCAGTAAGAAATACCTTCCGCATAGATACTCCTTTGTTACTCCAGGCATACAGGAAATATCTGTACAATAGTGGTAAATTGATCTCTGAGGAATTTAATCATAATGAGTTGAAAGAAACTAATGATGGATTCGTCTACCGCGATTTAAACACTCGGCATGTAATCTTCGCAGAGGGTTCGCTTGTATTAAAAAATCCGTGGTTTACCCTCGATTGTATTATTCCCAAAAAGGGTGAATACCTGCTTGTTAGATCAACGGAATTGAAATGTGAAGCAACTCTTAAAGGTCCTTATTTTATGATCCCAACCGAAGACGACCTATATATGGTTGGCGCCACTTTCGCTCATGGGGATTTCAGTTACGACAAAACTGTTAAGGGACGGCAAACCCTCGAAAAAGCCATTCAAAAAATGGTAAAATGCCCGTATGAGATCGTGGACCAAATCTGTGGAATGCGTCCAACAGTAAAAGATCGCAGACCCTTATTAGGTTCGCTGAATACTAATGGAATTTATTTTCTGAATGGCCTTGGTACCCGTGGATTACTTATGGCACCTCTATTATCCCAATGGTTGTTCCAACTCATAGAGAACAACACACCGCTCCCACCTGAAGTGGATATAAGAAGATTTGATGATTAGTATTTTATTTTGCTTTTTCCGGGTCGTACTTAAAGAAGAAATTGATCCATATATTTCTGGATAAACGCAGTATAATAGGTAAGAAAACGATAAGGGTACCTGTTATCACAAAAAAGGAACTCAACCTACCCAGATTCAGAAAAAAATAAGAGATAATAAAGGCAGCCACCGCAAAAGCAACTCCTACCGCATAGCTAACATACATGGCCCCGTAAAAGAAAGACGGCTCGATCTTAAATTTGGTGTGGCAGTGCGGGCATTTTTCATGCATTTTTAAAGTATCTGAAAGTATATACGGATTTTTAGTTTTATATAGGTCGCCTTCGTGGCAGACAGGACATTTTCCGTTTAAAATACTGTATATTTTTTTTCCTTTCATGCGTATTTTTTTGCTGAGCCAAAATTAAGCATCTTTGCACAATTCTTATGTCACAATTGTTACTAAAATGATCAATATCCATAATTTGTCGGTTAGTTTCCAGGGAGATTATCTCTTCGAGGGAATCACCTTTCAACTCACACCAGGCGATCGGGTAGGATTGGTAGGAAAGAATGGTGCCGGCAAGTCCACCTTACTCAGGATCATTGCGGGAGAACAGGAATATGATGAGGGACAGATCGCAACCGATAAAAAGGTCACCACCGGATTTCTGAAACAGGATATCGATTTCACCAAAGGAAGAACTGTGCTCGAGGAGGCCTATGAAGCTTTTTCTGAAATAAAAACCCTGGAAAAGAAAATGGAACAGGTCACTGTCGAAATGAGCGAGCGTAACGATTATGAAAGTGAGGCCTATCACCAGTTGATGGTCGACCTAAATGATCTACAACATCAGTACGAGATCGTTGGGGGGTATAACTACCAGGGTGAGACCGAAAGAATATTGAAAGGACTTGGTTTTGAGCGCGATGATTTCAACCAGCCAACCGATACGTTTTCGGGAGGTTGGCGCATGCGTATCGAACTGGCCAAACTGTTGCTTCAGAATAATGACGTATTACTACTTGACGAACCTACCAACCACCTCGATATAGAATCTATTTTATGGTTGGAAGAGTTTCTGAAAAATTATACTGGAGTAGTGATGCTTGTGTCTCACGACAGGATGTTTCTGGATAATATTACAAACAGAACAATCGAGATCTCACTTGGGAAGATCTACGATTATAACAAACCGTATACAAAATATCTCGCTTTACGAGAAGAGTTGCGAACGCAGCAACTAGCCACTCAAAAGAACCAGCAAAAGCAGATCGAACAAACCGAGAAACTAATAGAAAAGTTTCGTGCAAAGGCCAGTAAGGCTACTATGGCACAATCGCTAATTAAAAAACTGGATCGAATGGACCGCGTGGAGGTGGACGAGGATGACAATGCAGTGATGAGTTTACGGTTCCCGGTTTCGGTAAAACCGGGGAAGGTGGTCATAGAAGCCGAAAATATCTCTAAGAGTTACGGAGACAATAAAGTGTTGAGCGGGATAGATCTTTTCGTGGAGCGTGATAGCAAGATAGCTTTCGTGGGGCAAAATGGACAAGGAAAGTCCACTCTGGCGAAGATCATTGTAAACGAGATCGATTATAAAGGACATCTAAAACTGGGGCACAATGTAGAGATAGGTTATTTTGCGCAAAACCAGGTGGACTATCTCGATGGGAATAAAACCGTGGAAGACACCATGCTGGATGCAGCCGATGAGAGAACCCGCCCAAAAGTGCGGGACATCCTGGGAGCATTCTTATTCAGGGGAGATGAAGTGGATAAATATGTACGGGTTTTATCCGGGGGAGAGCGAAACCGGCTTGCTCTCGCAAAATTGCTGCTGCAGCCCTTTAATGTATTGGTGATGGATGAGCCTACCAATCACCTGGATATGAAATCTAAAAATGTACTAAAAGACGCCTTAAAGAATTTCGAAGGTACCTTGATCGTGGTTTCTCACGACAGGGATTTTCTCCAGGGGCTCAGCAATAAGGTGTATGAGTTCAAGGACAAAAAGATCAAAGAGTATCTGGGCGATATAGATTTCTTCCTGGAGCAGCGGAATATTCAGAACTTGAGGGAAGCAGAAAAACGTTCGGAAGTGGCTGTAAACAAAAAGAGCACTACTTCAGAAGGAAAAAAGAACTACGAGCAGCAAAAAAAGCAAAAATCCCTTCAGAATAAATTAAGTAAGATCGAAAGTAAGATCAATAAGCTGGAGAGAGAAATAAATGCCATTGATGTGGAACTGCAGATCAATTACGACGAGACGATCTCTCAGCCTAACTTCTTCGATAATTATCAGCAAAAAAAGAACGACCTGGACGTGCTTATGCAAGAATGGGAAGAGCTCACCCAGTTGTTAGAAGAATTAAGTTAGAATTTATGAATCCTTTAACGTCTCGCTGCTATGGCATCATTTAAATTTGACCTACTCTAGCAACCTTAAACCTTCATGCGAAAAATTATACTGTATATCCTGGGTGCGCTGCTATTGGTTGTAGCGTATTTTGGCGCTCAATATATCATAGCAAATAGTGAACAGCCCAAACCCCAGGCAGAAGAAATCGTTAAAACCGTTTTTGTTGAAAATGTAAAGAATAAAACGGTACCCATTGTAATCACCGCCACCGGAAATCTAATTGCCAAGAACCGTCTCGAACTATATTCTGAGGTTCAGGGAGTGTTTAGGTCGAGTGCCCGAGATTTCAAAGCCGGCCAACCCTATAAAAAAGGTGAAACTCTCATTAGAATGGATGCCGCCGAATATTATGCATCTGTACAGGCAGCCAGGAGCGAATTTTACAATTTAGTAACTTCCTTAATGCCGGATCTAAGGCTCGATTTTCCCGAAGCCTTTCAAACATGGGAACAATACCTCGCCACCATAGATATAAACAAGAGTCTACCGGCCCTTCCGCAGGTAACCAATGATAAATTAAATTACTTTATAACCGGGCGAGGTGTTAACTCCTCATTTTACAACATTAAAAATATGGAACAGCGCCTCGGTAAATTTTCAATCGTTGCGCCTTTTAATGGCATAGTGACCGAAGCATTGGTGACACGAGGAACACTGATACGTTCTGGACAGAAATTAGGAGAGTTTATCGATACCTCATCCTTTGAAGTTCAACTTTCCATTGGGAAGGAATTTAGTGACTTATTGGAAATTGGCGAGAAAGTTTCCTTAAGTACAATAGAAGGCTCCCGGGAGTTTACAGGTACAGTGAGCCGTATTAATGGTAGAATCGATCAGGCCACCCAGACCATTTCGGTATTTGTGACAGTGGTTGCCGAAGGACTAAAGGAGGGGATGTACGTGCAGGCTTATGTGGATGCGCGGGATGAGACCGATGCTATTGAGATTCCCCGAAAACTATTGGTAAATGAATCCCAGGTATATATAGTACGAGATACTGTTTTAGACCTTATACCTGCCAACCCGGTCTATTTTTCGGCAAAGAATGTAGTGCTAAAGGGAATTCCGGACGGCACCAGATTGTTGTCCAGATCTATTCCCGGAGCTTACGCCGGAATGAAAGTTAAATACCTGGAGGAATCTCCTCAAACAACGGGCGATACACTGGTTAATTAAACACTCCATGAGAAAGCTTATCAGTTATTTTATTAAGTATGAAGTAGCCGTAAATGTGGTAATACTGGCCTTTGTGATCTTTGGAGTGATTGGGATTTTTAGATTGAAATCGTCATTCTTTCCACTTCAGGAGGCGGAAATCATCAGTATCAATATTGCGTATCCAGGTGCCGCCCCCCAGGAAATTGAAGAAGGGGTTGTACTGAAGATAGAAGATAATCTTAAGGGCCTTAAAGGTATAGAGCGTGTAACATCTGTATCTCGTGAAAATGGAGGTAGTATTACCGTTGAAATTGAAAGTGGTGAGGACATAGACGTATTATTGGCTGAAGTAAAAAATGCCGTCGACCGGGTACCAAACTTTCCCACCGGCATGGAGCCATTGGTAGTTGCCAAACAGGAAAGGGTAAGGCAAACCATAGATTTTGCGATTAGCGGTGAGAACATAGAGTTGTCTGCCTTAAAGCAAATTGGTAGACAGGTGGAGAACGATCTTCGGGCTATAGACGGAATATCACAAATTAGCGTTTCCGGTTATCCAGAAGAGGAAATTGAGATAGCGGTTCGGGAGAACGATCTTTTGGCCTACGATCTAAGTTTTACTGAGGTTGCGGCAGCCGTTTCCAGGGCCAATATTCTTACTACGGGCGGAAATATTAAAACCGATGCCGAGGATTACCTTATCCGGGCTAACAACCGATCGTACTACGGATCTGAGCTAAACAACCTGATCGTTCGAGCCTCTCCTGATGGTACATTAGTACGTCTGCATCAGGTTGCAGATGTACGGGACCGATTTTCGGAGACGCCTAATGCCTCCTACTTTAATGGGAATGTAGCCGTAAATATTGAGATCACTAACACCAATAACGAAGATCTTATCTCCTCTGCCGAGAAGGTGAATGCATATATAGATGAATTCAACCAGAAATACACCGGGGTACATATTGACGTTGTGAGCGACAGCTCTGTGAGGTTAAATCAGCGTACCGAACTACTGGTGAAAAACGGGATCATGGGGATTATACTGGTACTATTGTTCCTTTCTTTTTTTCTGAATACCCGAATGGCATTCTGGGTGGCCTTTGGTTTACCGATCTCATTTTTAGGGATGTTTATTTTTGCAGCCTATCTCAACGTTACCATAAATGTGCTGTCACTATTTGGAATGATCATCGTTATAGGGATATTGGTTGACGACGGAATAGTCATTTCAGAAAATATATACCAACATTATGAAAAGGGAAAACCAAGGGTGCGTGCTGCGATCGATGGCACCATCGAGGTGTTGCCTCCTATTGTGTCGGCCATTATAACAACGGTACTGGCATTTTCCACCTTTCTATTTCTGGACGGGCGAATAGGTGATTTTTTTAGCGAAGTTTCGGTAGTGGTCATTCTTACCCTTGTGGTTTCATTAATAGAAGCTTTGATCATTCTTCCTGCGCACATTGCCCACTCTAAGGCATTGCTTCCTGAGGCGGAAAAAAAGAAAGAAAGCAAGACACGTATAGGAGCTATTTTTGCTAAACTTAGGCAATTTAATGTCTATGGCGACCGATTTATGAGGTATTGCAGGGATAAATTGTATAGTCCTACCTTGCATTTTGCGATGAATAATCGCTTTCTTACCCTGGCAATATTAGTGGCACTTATGATCATTACCGTGGGAGCCAATCAAGGTAACATTATCCAAACTTCGTTTTTCCCTAGAATTGCCAGCGACCGGGTAAGTATTGATCTGCTAATGCCCGAAGGGACCAATCCAAAGATCACCGATTCTATAATCACTATGGTTGAAGATGTAGCCTGGAAGGTAAATGAAGACTTTACAGCCAGACAGTCGGGTAATAAAGCTGTAGTAGAAAATGTTATTAAACGTGTGGGTCCTGGAAATAACAAGGCGTCGTTACATGTAAATTTACTTCCCGGTGAGGAGCGGGACTTTGGTTCTCCTGAAATAACAAACGCTATTAGAAATGCTGTGGGGGAGGTATATGGTGTGGAACGACTTACATTTGGATCGGGGGGTAACTTTGGTGGAAGTCCGGTGTCGGTTTCTTTATTAGGAAACAATACTGAAGAGTTAAAAGCAGCTAAGGACGAGTTGAGAACCTATATGGAAAACAATGCGTTACTGGCCGATGTAACCGATACGGACCCGGAGGGGATCAAAGAGATCAATATAGAATTAAAGGAAACAGCTTACGCACTTGGTTTAAATTTGCGAGATGTGATGGCACAGGTACGATCGGGATTTTTCGGGCTTCAGGCTCAGCGGTTTCAAAGAGGGCAGGACGAGATAAGAGTTTGGGTACGATATGATCGGTCTAACCGTGAGTCGATCAACGATCTGGACGATATGCGAATTCTCACCCCTGCCGGCTTACGAATTCCATTTGGTGAAATAGCAACATATTCTATAGAGCGTGGAGAAGAATCAATAAGTCACTTAAACGGTTTACGCGAAATCCAGGTAAATGCAGATCTAGCCGATCTGGATGCCAGCCCTACCGATATCATTGATGAAATTAGAACAACCGTAATGCCAGAAATTTCATCGAAATATCCAACGGTTACCGCGATCTACGAAGGGCAGAACAGAGAGGCTTTAAAACTAACCAGGTCTGCCGAATTAGTGGTTCCTATAGTGTTGTTCCTTATTTATATAGTTATTGCATTTACGTTCAGGAGTTACAGTCAGCCACTATTATTAATCCTACTAATTCC
>CAJQNO010000196.1 GCA_905479745.1 uncultured Flavobacteriaceae bacterium
GTCCGCAATAACGGTGAGGTTGAAGGCGTTAGGAGACTTGAAGGAATAACCGATGTGGGGTACAGTATAGAGGAAATAAAACAAGATCCATAAAATGGCAAAGGCGAAAACTACAAAGAAAAAAAAGGCAACGCAGGGGGAGCAAAAACACATTCGTACGTTCTGGAAATTGTTTGGCGGAGCAGTTGTGTTAGTATTCTTGGTGTTTCTTCTAGCCTCCTGGGGTGTTTTTGGCAGTTTGCCGGATGAAACGAGTCTCGAGAATCCGGAGAAGAACCTGGCTACCCAGATCATAGGATCTGATGGGGTGACCCTGGGGACCTTTTACAAACAGAACCGGACTCCTGTAAAGTACGAAGACCTGCCTAACCATCTTGTTAATTCACTTATTGCTACCGAAGATGTTCGGTTTTACGACCATTCTGGTATCGATGCCAAAGGAACCGTACGAGCTTTTGTATTTCTGGGATCCAAAGGAGGAGCCAGCACCATCTCCCAACAGCTTGCTAAATTATTCTTTACCGAACAGGTTTCCCGTAACAAACTGGAGCGGGGAATTCAGAAGATAAAAGAATGGATCATTGCCACCCGATTGGAAAGACGGTATACCAAAGAAGAAATTATTACCATGTATTTCAACGAGTACGATTTCGGAAATCAGGCCGTCGGAATACAATCGGCATCCAAAATTTATTTCAGTAAAGAACCCATAGAATTAACCACCACCGAAGCTGCCACTCTGGTTGGCATGTTTAAAAATTCTTCCCTGTACAACCCCTTGAGAAACCCGGTTGGTGTAAAGAATAGAAGAAATGTGGTATTGGCCCAGATGGCTAAGTATGACTATATCACTAATGAAGTAAAGGATTCATTACAGGCATTGGATCTCAATCTTCGCTATTCTCCCCAAGGCCATAATGAAGGGATCGCTACCTATTTTAGAGAATATGCCCGCGCTTTTATGGCAGACTGGGTAGAAGAGAACCCCAAGAGTGATGGTAGTAAATACAACATCTACACCGACGGTTTAAAGATTTATACCACCATCGATTCTAAGATGCAGGAATACGCCGAAGAGGCCATGGATATGCACATGGCGAATCTTCAGAAAGAGTTCGATGCCCAGAATGAAAAGAACAAAACAGCTCCGTTTCGTGATATTACTCCAGAGGAGACTAATAAAATTATGGATGCGGCTATACAGCGATCCGATAGATGGAGGGTGATGAAAAAGCAAGGTAAGACCGAAAAAGAGATAAGGGAGAGCTTTAAAAAGGAACGCAAAATGAGTGTTTTTTCGTGGCGAGGCGATATAGATACGGTGATGACGCCCCTGGACTCTATTCGATACTATAAAGGGATTCTCCAGGCGTCACTTATGTCTATGAATCCGCAAACCGGTGAAGTAAAAGCTTGGGTAGGGGGCATCGATTACAAGCATTTTAAGTACGATATGGTGAAAACCGGTCAGCGGCAAATAGGTTCAACATTTAAACCTTTTGTGTATGCAACAGCCATAGACCAGATGCATATGTCGCCCTGTGATACCTTACCAGACACCCCGTATACGATTCCGCAGGGGAAGTATGGGCTCTTAAAACCCTGGACTCCTAAGAATTCGGGGGCAATATCCGGAGGGCATCTCACCCTGAGAGCGGCACTCGCACAATCGATCAACACCATTACTGCAAGACTAATAGACCGTGTAGGGCCTCAACCCGTTATAGACCTTGTTGCAAAAATGGAGGTAGACACCGAGGATATCCCCGCTGTTCCGTCTATAGCTTTGGGTACTCCAGATGTAACCCTGTACGAGATGGTGGGCGCCTATAGTACGTTTGCCAACCAGGGAGTGTATATAAAACCAACGCTAATTCAGCGTATAGAAGATAAGAATGGTACAGTGCTGTATCAGAACGTTCCCCAGACCCGTGATGTTATTAGTGACGAGACGGCCTATGTAACGGTAAGTCTAATGGAAGGGGTCACCCAGTCTGGCTCGGGATCAAGGTTACGGCATACCTGGAGAGGTGGCGACCCTGTTTATAAGAAGGTTGTAACCGGATATCCTTACGGCTTCAAGAACCCCATTGCCGGGAAAACCGGCACAACACAGAACAATAGTGACGGTTGGTTTATGGGAATGGTTCCAAACCTGGCTACCGGAGTATGGGTAGGAGGAGAAGATCGCGCAACTCATTTTGGCAGTACGGCCTACGGACAGGGAGCGACAATGGCACTGCCTATCTGGGCTATTTATATGAAGAAATGTTATGAGGACGAGTCGTTGAATATCTCCAAAAGTGCTTTTGCGAAACCAGAAAAGATCTCCATTGCGACCGATTGTGCAAAATGGAAGGAAGAGAACAGTGGAGGAGAAATACCAGACGAGTTCGATCTCTAAATTAATTCCGAAATAACACGAAAATTCTAGCTCGGGCTAGTTTTATTACCGCCCTAATTTTCGTAAATTTTCATAAAAATAATTTACATGATAAATAAGACTGTTACCAACGTCCGTGAAGCTTGCGAAGGAATAAAGGATGGAATGACATTTATGTTAGGCGGCTTTGGGTTAAGCGGTATTCCGGAGAATTGTATCGCAGAGTTAGTGCGACGTGGAGTACGGGGTGTCACCTGTATTTCCAACAACGCCGGGGTAGATGATTTTGGGCTCGGACTACTACTTCAAAAAAAACAGATAAAAAAAATGATTTCCTCTTACGTAGGGGAGAACGCCGAATTTGAACGACAAATGCTAAGTGGGGAACTTGAAGTAGAACTAATTCCCCAGGGTACACTCGCCCAACGTTGTCAGGCAGCTCAGAGCGGCATACCTGCCTTCTTCACCCCGGCCGGTTATGGAACAGAAGTAGGTGAAGGGAAAGAATCGCGTGAATTCAACGGTAAGATGCATCTGATGGAATACGCTTTTAAAGCCGATTTTGGCTTTGTAAAGGCATGGAAAGGAGATACCGCCGGAAATCTTATATTTAAAGGGACCGCCCGAAATTTTAACCCCAATATGGCCGGTGCGGCTACGATCACTGTAGCTGAAGTTGAAGAATTAGTTCCTGCGGGAGAGCTCGACCCAAACCATATCCATATACCTGGGATATTCGTGCAACGAATTTTTAAAGGAGAGCGGTATGAAAAAAGAATTGAACAAAGAACTGTTAGAACCAGAAAGTAATGGCATTAACTAAAGAACAGATCGCACAACGAATTGCGAAAGAAGTAAAGGATGGCTATTACGTGAATCTTGGTATTGGTATCCCCACCCTTGTGGCGAATTTTGTAAGAGAGGATATTGAAGTGGAATTTCAAAGTGAGAACGGAATCCTTGGGATGGGGCCATTTCCATATGATGGTGAAGAAGATCCGGATCTCATCAATGCAGGGAAACAAACCATTACCGCTTTACCCGGTGCCTCCTTTTTCGATTCGGCCTTAAGTTTTTCCATGATTCGTGGTCAGCACGTAGACCTTACTATTTTAGGTGCTATGGAAGTAGCGCAAAATGGCGACATCGCGAATTGGAAGATCCCGGGCAAGATGGTAAAGGGAATGGGAGGAGCCATGGATCTGGTTGCATCTGCCGAAAATATCATTGTAGCCATGATGCACACTAACAGAGCTGGTGAATCTAAATTACTAAAACAATGCAGCCTTCCACTTACAGGAGTGAATTGCGTAAAAAAAATTGTGACCAACCTCGCTGTGCTCAAGATCGAGAACAACAAATTTGTCCTACTCGAGAGAGCGCCCGGTGTTAGTGTAGAGGAAATTATGGAAGCGACAGACGGAGACCTGGTTGTATATGGAGATATTCCCGAAATGCAACTCTAAAAGAAGCAAATAAGACCTAATGGCGATGTGAAAGCATCGCCTTTTTTGTTTATAAAATGTAGGAAAATACACAGCAATTGTTTTATTATGTTAAAAAAGAATGCATTTCAACGATTAAATGTGCTTTACATCGTTATTTTTGAAAAAATGTTCACATATTAGCAATCCCAAACCAAACCAACTAAACCTACTTATGTTAACTATTACTAAAAGCTTAAAGAATACAGTCCGACTTATTAAAAATGTACTGTATGTTGCAAAAAAAGTGTTTTTATTGATGTAGTTTTTTTCAGAGTACTTTACCCCCGAATCTGCAACGATTCAGATAAAGGTAGGCCCGTTCTTTGTGAGGTTAGAACGGGTCTTTTTTTATATACATTTCTGAAATATTTAAAGCCCCTTCGGAATGGCATCGATAAGTTTCCTGGTGTACTCTCGGGTTGGATTAGCATAGATCTCATCGGCATCTCCCATCTCCTCTATCTTCCCGGAATTCATCACCAGTAATTGATCCGACATATACTTTACCACGGCAAGATCATGCGAGATAAAGATATAAGTGAACCCGAAATCTTCCTTAAGTTTGTTTAGTAAATTAAGGACCTGCGCCTGCACCGAAATATCCAACGCCGATACAGATTCGTCGCATATAACAAGTTTTGGTCCCAGGGCAATGGTTCTGGCTATTCCTACACGCTGGCGTTGTCCTCCCGAAAGTTCATGTGGATAACGGTTGTAGTAACTTGTATCCAGACCTACTCTTTCAAGAAGTTGCCTGGCCTTTTCCTCACGGTCTTTTTTAGAGGCCCCTATCTTATGAACTTTCATAGGTTCCACAAGCGTCTGCCCGATAGGAAGCCTTGGGTTTAATGAGGCAAAAGGATCCTGGAAGATCAATTGGATCTCTTTTCGAAGGTTGCGCTCTTCGGTTTTCGAGAGGTCGTTCAGCTTTTTCCCTCTGTATTTTATGGTCCCCGAAGTTGGCTTGTCCAGTAACATTATCGCTCTACCCAAAGTAGATTTCCCGCAGCCCGATTCGCCTACCAGGCCCAGGGTCTCTCCTTCAAAGACACTAAAACTTACGTCGTCTACTGCACGGGTGACATGTTTTGGCCGAAACCATCCACCACTAGAGTAGAATTCCTTCTTTACATTCCTAACTTCCAAAAGCGGGGCCTTGGTATATAATTCCTTATGTCTAAGAGCTCGATGCTGCGCTGTTATTTCACGAGCCTGGAAGTCCTTGTTCTCAAGTGAGGCGATGGTTGGGAGTTTAGCAAGCCGTTTGTCCAAAACCGGCCTTGCTGCCAGTAATGCCTTGGTGTAGGAATGTTGAGGAGTTTTAAAGATCTGATAAACACTGCCTTGTTCTACTATATCCCCCCGGAACATTACCAATACCTTGTCGGCAATTTCGGAAACCAGGCTTAGATCGTGGGAGATAAACAATAAACTCATCCCGGTTTGTTGTTGCAGGTCTTTAAGAAGCTGAATAATTTCTTTTTGGACGGTAACATCCAGTGCAGTTGTTGGCTCATCGGCGATAAGCAGCTTGGGTTTGCAGGCAATGGCCATGGCGATCATCACACGTTGCATTTGTCCTCCGCTAATTTGATGCGGATAGCGGTCATAAAGTTCAGCAGGACGCGGGAGTTTAACGCGTTCAAAGAGTTTCAGGGTTTCTTTTTTTGCTTCGGAATTAGAATATTTAAGATGGTGTTTAAGGATCTCCGAAACCTGGAATCCACAGCGTAACGAAGGGTTCAGCGCACTCATGGGCTCCTGAAAGATCATAGCGATCTCTTTTCCTCTTATTTTCTGAAGTTCGGAAGGTTTCAATGTAAGAAGTTCTTTCCCCTGAAATTGAATACTGCCTTCAATATGAGAAGTTTTCTTCGGAAGCAGACCTGCTATAGCAAGAGATGTAACAGATTTTCCCGAACCGGATTCACCTACAATACCCAGGATCTCATTTTCAGAAACACTAAAGGAGACAGAGTGAATAACCTCAACAGAGTTTTTAGCCTTTCCGAAGGAAATCTTAAGATCCTTTACCTCTAACAGGCTTTTTTTATCCATTTCTCTACCTCATTGATCGTCTGTAAAGACAAGTTGTTTATAGCGGATCACCCACTTTTACATCACACCGATGTCCTGGTTGGCCATGAGGAGGGTTTACCTTAGCTGTGCTACCCGAATTTGTTTGTACGGGAGAACCACTGCCACTGTTGATAACAGGAGAGCCGGTACTTTTTTGCACAGGAGGCGCGTTCAAGGGCGCACCAATAGGGATATCACATCGATGTCCCGGCTGTCCATGAGCAGGATTTTTAGCGACATTCTCGTTAGTAACGGGGGTATTATTTGTAGTGGCCTTATTGGTTTCAACGGTTGTATTTTGAGTGGCGCTATCTTCTTTTTTGGCATTCTCTCTACAAGACATACTCAATGTAAAGGATAACATCAGCAGGATCCCAAAAGCAAGTTTAACTGTATTTTGATACTTTTTCATAGATTCGATTTTATTGACATTGGTAAAGCTACAAAAAACAGAACTTTAAACAGAGAGAATCTCGTCTTCTTTAAGAATGGGCTCATTGCGCAGCCTTAAAAAGATCTGTGCTACCGCTACCGTGTCCTTCTCACAATATTTTATAATACGGTCTATATCCTTTTCGTCATAAAAAACATCGCGAACCTGGCTACCGTCGATATCGTCTTTTGGAGAAGGGATGCCCAGCACATGTGTCATGAGCTTCAGGGAGGTAAAAGTTTTATAGTCGCCAAACTTCCACAATTCGAGAGTGTCCAGATGTGGTACTTCCCATGGTTTTTTTCCGAAGAGATTTAACTTATCCGGAAGTTTCATCTGGTGAATGATCATCCTCCTGGCGATATAAGGAAAGTCGAACTCCTTGCCGTTATGCGCACACAACAAGTGGTAAGGCCTGTTGAAATGAGACTGAAGCAAACTGCCAAATTCTTTCAAAATATGCTTCTCTTCACCATGAAAACTAGTAACGCGAAAGTGCCTAACATCATTTTTTAAGGTGAAATATCCGGCAGAAATACAAATTATCCTCCCAAATTCGGCCCAGATACCTGCGCGGTCGTAAAATTCTTCAGGCGTGAAATCGTCTTTTCGCTGATATTTAGATTTTAACTCCCATAATTGTTTAGTGGTCTCGTCTAGTTGATCGAAAGAAGGGTATTGGGGAACGGTCTCAATATCCAGAAACAATAGGTGTTCAGGATTTATACGCTGTAACATAGTGGAGGTGAATTTATCAGGGAGTCACCTAAATTTACAAAATTATCGGGAACCGGCACCCAGCATTTTATATCCCTCATCGATATATATATCAATATCTTTTGTAAATACGCCAACACCCTTATTATTGCTTTTGCTGCGACCTAATCTCACGATCATAACATTGTCTTCCCTGTTTACTATTACGTATTGTCCCAGATGTCCGCGCATCATATAAAAAGACTTGCCTTCGGGACTAGTGTATAACCACCAGCCATAACCATACTGCGGACTTTCCTCAAATCTTGGGCGAAGCGATAGTGCCACAAAGGAAGAGTCCAGCAGTTGTTCTCCCCTCCATTTGCCATGATCTTTGAACAATTTTCCATAACGAGCGAAATCACGGGCATTCCCCGCTACACAACAGTATGCTTTTACCATCCCACCTTCTTCACTGTCCAGTTGCCAAAGCGCATCCTGGCTAGCACCTAAAGGTTTCCAGAACGACTCGCTTAAATATTCGTTCAGGGGTTTTCCAGTTGCTTTTTCAAGAACCATGGCCAGTAGTTGTATGTCGCCACTGGCATATTTAAATTTTTGTCCCGGTTCCTCCACTACTTTCAATCCCAGGATCACTTTTTTCAGGTCGTCATCGAAATAAGCCCGGGTAGTGATAGATAATGGAGAATAATAGGCTTCGTCCCAATTGGTTCCTGAAGCCATTGAAGATAGATCGCCAACTGTGGTGCGGGCAGCCATACCTTCACTAAATTCTGGAAAGAAATCCCCTACCGGTTGATCCAGCCCTTTCAGATATCCATCTGTGATCGCTTTCCCCATCATACCGGAAACCATACTCTTTACCATAGAGAAGGAGTTGGATTTCGAATCTTTTCCGTAGCCATCATAATAGGCTTCATACCAGATACTGTCGTTCTTAATAATGAGATAAGCTACTGTTCCAAGTTCGGCGTTAGTTTTTTTGAGAACCTCTGTTTCATCTACCGAATTATAATCTGCATGTTCGGGCCAGGGGTGAGCGTCACCTGCCTCTACCACGCTGTTATCGAAGTATTTATAGTCTTCCAGGAAGGCGGTGCTGTGTCCGTTGAGGTAGATGGTGCGGACAGCTTTCAATAAATAATCGGTGTCTGTGATATAGAGGACGGCGATAATCAATATGATTAGGATTAGTAGCCATTTAAAGAAATTCTTAAGGTATTTCATAGGGTTTTAGAATAATTTTCCTTGTTTTATTGGGCTTTCATGTTCCAATAACCATTTTTTTCGATCCAATCCCCCGGCATAACCCGTAAGCGATCCGTCCGACCCAATGATGCGGTGGCAGGGAATAATGATAGCGATGGGATTTCGTCCGTTTGCCGAGGCAGCTGCACGAATTACTTTAGGGTCACCCAGGGTATTTGCAATTTGCTGATATGTCCTGGTTTTGCCAAAATCGACAGTTAGGAGAGTGTTCCATACCTTTTTCTGAAATTCGGTTCCCTGAGGGTTTAATTTTAGGCTGAATTGAGTTCTGGTTTTGCTGAAATATTCTTTCAACTGCTGAACAGCCTCCTCGAGCACTGAAGGCGTTTCACCACCTGTAAACACTGTATTTTCGGTGAATTTTACTTCCGAAATTCCTTGCGTATCACCGCTTATTTGAAGGGTTCCCAGGGGTGTTTTGAGGCAGGTGGTCTCCATAAATACGAATGTACGTATTTTCACGTATTTTCATGAGAATTCACCGTTTTACACCTAAAAAGTTAGAATTATAACATTTTTATCTTTAGATTTAGCCCCCCCAAATAATTAAAAATGAGGCTACAACCTACTTTACAGCTACTCATCTTATTTTGCTGTGCACCCATTTTATTGGCACAGAATCCCTCTACTGAAACCGATAGATTAGAAAAACTATTGGATGATGCCTACACTCAATATTACGAATATGAGTATAAGAAAGCCCTGGAATCCTGTTTATCCCTGTTAAATGAGGCACGCGCCGCGGGTAACGACTACTATATCTTTCGGGCGTATAACAAGTTGGGAAGCATTCACAATTCGGTAAAAGACACAGCACATAGCAGGATATATTTTGAAAAGGCCTTACAACATGCGCTTGAGATCAAGAGCGACAGCCTGATTTCCTGGGGCTATAACGATCTTGCCAATGTATACGCCGAGGATCCTTCCAGGTATCTAAAAACCATTACGCTGTACAAAGAAGGCATTAAAGTAAATCAGAGGGCAGGTTTGGACGACTACGAGAACCTTACCTTATATATGAATATAGGCTGGACCTATCTGGATGTAGAACGACCGGATGCGGCCTTTCCATATCTTCAGAACACAAAAGAGCTAAGCAAACAAAAGAAGCAACACCCGCTGTTTCTTATTAATCTCGATATATTATTTGGGCGATACTATTTTTATAAAGATCCCGCTTCTTCTGAAGCGATACGCATACTGGGAGAGACAGCCTCCAGGGCGGTAAAGGGCAATTATCTGGAACAAGCTGCAACCTCGTATGAGTATCTTGCGAAATTGTATAATAATTCCGGAGACCTTGCATTAGCTAATTCCAGTTTACTAAAACAGTTAGAATTTAAGGATAGGTTACACAAACACCAGATGGAAGCGCAGCTCAACGAAGCCACTGCCAAATTCGAGCTACAGCAATATCAGAACGATCTCGCAGTAGCCAGGAATGAGCAGGTATACGCAGATAGATTGGTGGCAAAATCTCGTCTATTGGTGGTGATATTTGCCGTGGCATTTATAATTCTATTTAGTGCTCTCATAGTGTTCTATAAATCGCTAAAAGCAAGGAAACGGTTTATTAGCAAGCTACACGACAAGAATGTAGAGCTTACCAGGGCTAAGGAAAAAGCAGAAAGACTTTCTTTGCTGAAAACACAATTCTTCTCTACTGTAAGTCATGAACTTAGAACACCGTTATATGGTGTTATCGGGATCTCCTCATTACTATTGGACAATAAAAAATTAAATGATCACCGTAACGACCTTCAATCACTGAAATTTTCGGCAGATTACCTGCTTGCGCTGATCAATGATGTGCTTACCCTCAATAAGATCGAAGCCAATGGAATCAGGCTGGAACATAATGCCTTTCACATGGGCACATTGATGAATAACATAATCCGGTCCTTTGCATTCGGCCTGGAACAAAACAATAATCAGCTCCATTTACGAATCGATAGTGCGTTGCCAGACTCTTTCGTAAGCGATTCGGTGCGTTTATCGCAGATTCTCATGAACCTGGTTGGGAATGCGGTAAAATTCAATGAGAATGGAAATATTTGGGTGACCATTCATAATATGGGCGAGACCAGATCCGGCATTTACAAGGTTTACTTTGAAGTGAAAGACGATGGGATCGGAATTCCGAAGGAACAAAAAAATGCGATCTTCGAAGAATTCTCCCAAATGGAGAACAAGAATTATAACTACCAAGGTACCGGCTTAGGATTGTCCATTGTAAAGAAACTACTCAGTGTTTTTGATAGTGAAATAAGGCTGGATAGTGAATTAGGAGCCGGAGCGACATTTTCTTTCGAGATAGAAATGGAGGCTGTTACAACATCTGTAACCGAAGCCCGTGAATTGAGCGATGAAACCTACGAAACCCTTACTGCCGAGGAGCATTTCTTCGACAATTTTCACATACTTGTGGTAGATGACAACAAGATCAACCAAAAGATCACTCAAAAAATACTGGAAACACGTAATTTCCAGTGTTCCCTGGCTAATGATGGTGAAGAGGCTATTGCGCTTACTCGGAAAGGTAAATTTGATCTTATCCTGATGGACATCCACATGCCAAGAATGAGTGGAATTGAAGCAACAAAGGTTATTAGAAAATTCGATCGAATTACACCTATTGTTGCTCTAACAGCCGTTGAGGTTGCCGAAATGCGGAAATCTATTCTCGAATCGGGGATGAATGACATCATCCTCAAACCATACGATGTTTCACAATTTCTAAATACCCTATTCCGGAATTTAAGTGCTGTGGTTGGGCACAATGAGACTTACTAATCTACGCCTTTATTCAGATGAATCCTCGTCTTCCTGCTCTTGTGTTTCGGTAAGCTGGATTCCCATACGTTTAGCCCGCCTCTCCCAGTTTTTACGTGCTTGAGCCTGCATGTCTTCAATGGTGTCGCTTTCGTCCATTATTTCAAGGCCTAGCAATGTTTCTATGATATCTTCCATAGTAACAATTCCAATAGTATTTCCAAATTCGTCTACCACGAGTGCGATATGGCCTCGCTGTTTAATGAAGTTTTCAAAAAGCTCTGGTATGGGTTTCTCTGCATCTACCACAAATATATCGCGCCGTATATCGGAAAGGACCTTGTCCCCTTTTTCCTGTACGATCTCTTCAAGGATATCATCTTTTAGCACGAAGCCTGTTATATTGTGGGTTTTTTCTTTAAATACTGGGATCCTGGAGAATTTCAGATTGTTGTGGGCCTCATAGAAGTCCTGTAGGGTGGTCTGCTCATCTTCCGATATCACCACAGGGAATGGAGTCATTACGTCTTTAGCTTGTACCGACTTAAATATGAGTAAATTCTTTATCACTGCACTTTCGTTCTCTTCGAAGACGCCCTCCTTTTCGGCAGCATCGGTGATAGCCATAAATTCCTCCCTGCTCATATTACTAACATGAGCCGATTTACCGATCAGCTTGGTTGTGAGCATAAGAAGCCACAATATTCCCGTGTATTTCAGGGGAGCAATAATGATCTTGAGGCTAAAAGCGGTGAATCCACCTAGTTTTTTCCAATACGTAGCACCAATGGTTTTGGGGATGATCTCCGAGACAATGAGGATAAGAAGTGTCATCACGGCAGAGACGATACCTACAATATTCACACCCCATATATTTACCTTAAAAGGAAGTTTTTCGGCTTCAACCCCAACCAGGATTGCACCAACTGTGTGAGCTATGGTATTAATAGTGAGGATAGCGATCAATGGTTTGTCGATATCCTTTTTCATCCTTATCAGAACTTTAGCGTAGCCGTGTCCTTCGGTGTCCTTCAGTTTCAAAAAAGTTGGAGTAAAACTCAATAGAGCTGCTTCCAGTATGGAGCAAAGGAAGGAAAAGAAGATCGAAAGTAATGCGTAGACAATTAAAAGGGTCATTCGGCCTGAATTTCCTGCAAGTTAAAATTTTACAGAAACTCCTTGTTCGATTTCCATCATAAATTTATTGTCTTCGGAACAAATCAGGAGATTAATTTTACTACATCTTTTGCAAAATAACTAGCAATTATATTAGCCCCGGCACGCTTTATGGCGGTTATTTGTTCCAACATAACATTATCATGATCCAGCCAGCCTTTTTCGGCTGCCGCTTTCAACATAGCGTATTCTCCACTAACCTGGTATACCGCTAAGGGCACATCTATGGCGTCTTTTACCTCTCTTACAATGTCCAGGTAACACAGTCCTGGCTTCACCATAACGATATCGGCACCTTCTTCAATATCCATAAGGGTCTCCTTTATAGCTTCGTGGCGATTTGCCGGATCCATCTGATAGGTCTTTTTATCTCCAAAACCCGGAGCCGAATCCAGGGCGTCCCGAAACGGGCCATAAAAAGCCGATGCATATTTTGCGCTATAGCTCATGATCCCCGTATCGTGGTATCCTTCATCTTCTAGTAAGGTTCTAATCTCGAACACCCTCCCATCCATCATATCGCTGGGTGCAACAAAATCGGCTCCCACACTGGCGTGGGATAAAGACATTTCGGCCAGGATAGCGTTGGTATCGTCGTTAAGTATCTTTCCTTCAGAAACAATCCCGTCGTGCCCGTAGTTAGAATAGGGGTCCAAGGCCACATCGGTCATTACCAGCATCTCGGGAACTGCATTTTTCACACTTTGAATAGCACGCTGCATGAGGCCATCCTTATTTATGGCTTCTTTACCTGTGTTGTCTTTAAGTTCATCGGCCACTTTTACAAATAGCAGGACAGCTTTTAATCCCATCGACCATAAGGTCTTTGCCTCTTTGTCCAGCAGGTCCAGACTTAATCGATAATAGCCCGGCATGGAAGAAATTTCCTCCTTTATACCTTTTCCTTCCACCACAAAAAGCGGCACGAGGAAATCATCCGGGGTGATAATAGTTTCTCTCACTAGGCTTCTAATAGCTTTTGAACTTCGTAATCTTCTATTTCTGTTTAAAGGATACATATTTCATTTATTTAGACCCATTCTCTGGGATTCTGTAACACTTGGATCAATTTTTCCTCCTCACTTCCCGGTTTGGGATGATGGTCGTAGCGCCACTGCACATGGGGTGGAAGGCTCATTAGTATACTTTCAATTCTTCCGTTGGTTTTAAGTCCGAACAAAGTCCCCTTATCATGGACCAGATTGAACTCTACATAGCGTCCCCTTCTAATTTCCTGCCAGTTCCTATGATCGTCATTATAAGGGATGACCTTTCGGCTCTCCACAATGGGAACATAGGCATCGAGAAAGCTATCGCCAACATCGGTAACAAAATCAAACCATTGCTGCATAGACATTTGAGGTGTTTCTTTGAGATAGTCGAAAAACAGACCACCTATTCCTCTCGCTTCGTTCCTGTGGCTGTTATAAAAGTACTCGTCACATCGCTTTTTATAGTTACTGTAGAATTGAGGGTCATGCCTGTCGCAGGCATCCTTGCAAACCTGGTGAAAGTGGGTGGCATCTTCCTTAAACAAGTAATAAGGAGTGAGGTCTTGCCCTCCGCCAAACCAGCTGGTCACTACTTCTCCCTGCTCGTTGTAAAGCTCAAAATATCTCCAGTTTGCATGAACTGTTGGGACGAAAGGATTTTTTGGGTGTAAGACAAGGCTAAGGCCACAGGCAAAGAAGTTTGCATCGCTTACCCCGAAATACTGTTGCATACTTTCGGGAAGAGTACCGTGAACTTCACTAATATTCACCCCTCCTTTTTCGAATACGGCTCCATTTTCAATAACTCTGGTTTTACCACCACCTCCTTCGGGTCGCTTCCATTTGTCCTCGTGGAAATTCCCTTGACCATCAATTTGCTCCAGACGGGAAGTGATGGTGTTTTGTAAATTCCGGATATAGGCTACAAATTCTTTTTTCATTTTTTTTCTGAAGGGTAGATAGTTTTTACGGTTTCGGTAGTTGCGGCGGTTACAGAAAGAGGCAGTACGAGGATGATTCCGAGAACCGGTATCAGTAGCATGAGCATGAATATCATCCCGTTGCCAATGGCCAGACCGCGATGATCACTTACAAAACGCACGCTTTGGGAATAGCCGTAATGACGTTCCAGGGTATAATCCATATTTCCGAAACCGGCATAGTAAGATTGAACGAGGAAAAGGAGAATAGAGGAGATAAAACCAATAACCGGAATAAAACTAATTATAAAAATAGGTATAGAAAGGAAAAGTTCCATTAACAGGTTTCTACCATTTACCTTGATCCCCCGCCAAAGTTGGGAAATGAAAGAAGTTTTCCTGTGCTCCCGTGTGGCACCCATGAGGTGTGCCTCTATCTTCTCGGATACAGGACTCATAAAGGGGGCGCTAAGCGCCATAACGATGTGTTTATACAATATAAGTCCCAGTGCAACGATCACGATACCTCCTACAATATTGCTTATGGTTCTGAAAGTTTCCGATCCCCACTCCCATACCCAGGCCTTTGAGATTAGGCTCCCAATATTGTCTGATAATCCATAGGCAGAAATTCCAATTACTATCGCGGTGATAAAACTAATTAGCATAGGAACACCAAAATATTTCCATAGGCCAAGAGTACTAATTAGCTTTAGTGTTCCACTGTAAGCGCGAATGCCACGTAGGATATTTTTAAACATTTAATCTGAAATATAGACCAGCTTGTCCTGGTAGTTCTTAATTTCTTCAATTTTCTCGATTTTCACCGAATTTTCCATCATTTTGAGCAAAAAATCGATCATTTTGTCTGTTTTTTGAGCAAAATGACATAAAAATAGCTTTCTTCCAATGGCGTTATTATGACAATCCATAGCCTCGTCGAGCGGATCGTTTTGAGTTACTTTTTCATACAAATTTGTCACTTTTTCGGCCCAAATCGTTGTTTTTTCGTCATTTTTGAACCTTTTTTGACAAAAACCGCAAATTTCGAGGTTCCAAAGCGCGTGGCGAAACGCGTTTTCTTTTCGGTTGGTGTGATGACGCTTCCCGAACAGTTCGTTACACACTTTCATAGTAGTTGTTGAGGCTCTAAAGGTTGGAACTACAAGAAGAGGGTTTTTTAGAAACAACATTCCAAATCGGAATAATTGTCTGCCGTTCATCTTTAGTATTCTTTTCCATAGATTCATTCGCTCGTTTTGGGGTATTCCTTAACCGCTTCTACAAAAGCCCCGGCATTTTCAACCGGAATGTTGGGAAGAATGCCATGACCTAAATTTACGATATAACGATCTTTTCCAAACTCGTCTATCATTTGTCTCACCATTTTCTTGATCTCGGCAGGTGGACTTAACAACCTTGAAGGATCGAAATTCCCTTGCAGCGTTATATTTCCTCCGGTGAGGTATCTCGCGTTCCTGGCAGAGCATGTCCAGTCTATTCCCAGCGCAGAGGCTCCGCTTTTAGCCATAGTATCCAGGGCGAACCAGCAGCCTTTGCCAAATGCGATCACATGTGTTTCGTCTTTAAGAGTATCTATGATCTGTTGAATGTATTTCCAGCTAAATTCCTGGTAATCTACAGGAGAAAGCATTCCGCCCCAGCTGTCGAAGACCTGTACAGCATTAACACCGGCCTTTACTTTTTCCTTCAGATAGGCGATGGTAGTATCTGTGATCTTTTGTAAAAGTTGATGGGCGGCATCAGGTTGTGTAAAACAAAACTCCTTTGCCATTGCAAAATTTTTCGATCCCTGTCCTTCCACGCAATAGCACAAAATGGTCCAAGGGCTTCCTGCAAAACCTATGAGTGGGATCTCATCATTTAATTTTTCTTTGGTCATTTTTATGGCATCCATTACATACCCCAGGCTTTCATCTATATCCGGAACGATTACCCGATCCAGATCTTTAGGATCTCGTATGGGTTCGGGCAACCACGGGCCTACCCCAACTTTCATCTCCACATCTATGTTCATTGCCTGTGGGATGACCAGAATGTCGCTAAACAGGATGGCAGCGTCCATTCCATATCTACGTATAGGTTGCACAGTGATCTCACTGGCCAATTCGGGAGTACGGCAGCGTGTGAAAAAATCGTATTTAGCCTTTATCTGCATGAATTCGGGCAGGTATCTACCGGCTTGCCTCATCATCCATACCGGTGGTCTATCTACAGTTTCTCCTTTTAAGGCTCTTAGAAATAAATCGTTCTTAATCATTTTGAGTGTAAAATTTTCACTGTTTTTGCGATCACACTTTCTACTGTCGTGCTATTAGCAATGTATATATTTTGGGTATGTTTTTTTGCTTCTGAAGCAGTGGTATCTCCTATACAGATCGCTGCCGAATCTCCAATCGTATTCAGCGCAGTAAAACTCGATACACCACTGGGGCTAAAAAACATGATTCCGTCGTATTTTCGGTCAATTTTCACCGGTTTTAGCTCAGTTTTGTATGTTTTTACTTCAAAAAGCACATTTTTTGAGTTTTTTAGGCCGTCCGGGATTTCATCTCTTCGCGACGTTCCGCAGAAAAAATGAAATTGTTCATTTTTGTACGAAAAATTTAAGAAATCGACCAATTCTAAGCTATAATTAACGGTTTTTACCACATTTTGGCCTAATTCCTTCAATTTTTGAGATGTTTTTTCCCCAACCGCAAACACCCTTGTAATTGATACCCTTTCCGGGTCATTTTTAAAGACAATATCGACAGCATTGCTACTGCTAAAGATCGCATTCTCGATCTCCTTGGGAAATTGAAAATCCAGTGCTGAGATCTTGATGGCATCGTAGTCCACAAAAGACAGCCCGGCATTTAATAACAACTCCTTTTGAGGCGCGGTTAATCGCCTTGTGGATAATACAGATCTCACTGCGATTTTTTTATTGTGTTCATTAGTTCGGCACCTCCGTTAGCCAGCATTTCTCTTGCAAAGGCACCACCACAGCCTGTGTAGCTGTTTATTTCGATCTCTTTTTCCATCCTAAGCGTGGTACGGCCGTCCAGTGACAGAAGTACGGCTTTAAAGCGAATAAGTTCACCTTCAATAATGGCTAGTGCACCTATTGGTGCGGTGCAACCACCTTCCAATACCTGCAGGAATTCACGCTCTATTTCGGTGCAAATAGCCGATGGTTTATGATCGAGCTGTCGGGTTGCTTCAATATGCTGAATGTCGCTTTGCCTGGCCACTACAACCATTGCTCCCTGAGCCGGAGCCGGGATCATCCAGTCCAAAATCTTGTGATTCTCAGGTAATTTATCGATACGTTCAAGTCCGGCTTTGGCGAAAACAGCTCCCTGCCAGTCGCTATCCACGAGTTTTTGCAACCTCGTGTTTACGTTGCCACGTAAACCCACCACTTTGTGGTGGGGATAGCGACTAAGCCATTGCGCTTTCCTACGCAGGCTTCCAGTTGCCACGGTACAGATATCTTCCGGGTTAAAATCACCGTTGGTAACCAGTATATCTTCCGATGCCGCCCGTTCCAGCACCGCGGTTTGAACGATCCCCTTTGGTAATAAAGTAGGGACGTCCTTCATGCTGTGTACTGCAATGTCCACAGTTCTGTTTAGCATTGCAATATCCAGTGTTTTGGTAAAGATCCCGGTGATCCCTAATTCGTAAAGTGGCTGGTCCAGGTTGAGGTCGCCAGTAGATTTTACGGCAACAAGTTCTGTCTTATAGCCTAAAAGTTCAAGTTTATCCTTTACCGTATTGGCCTGCCATAGCGCTAATTCGCTGTCGCGTGTTCCTATTCGTATTGGCTTGCTCACAGCTCGTTTTTTGGAAGTTGGAAGACTTGCTTTATGAGTGCAATACCTTCCTGGGTGTCTACATCGCCGTTCTTCAGGTGATTCGCAAAGTGAGTGGTGATCTTATGGATGATCCGGTCGCCTATGATCGCAGCCTGTTCCTCATTGAAATCGTTATTTTTCCTGCGCTGATAATCGATCTCGCCTTCCTTGATCTCGGCAAGTTTCAGCTTTAATGCTTTCAATGTAGGAGCAAAGCTTCGGTTTTCAGCCCAGGCGTTAAATTCATTTTCAATTTCGGCAATGATCTTTTCGGCCTGGGGGATCTGTGATTGTCGGTGTGCCAGTGTACTGTCTGTAACTTTCGCAAGTTCATCCAGATGAACCAAGCTTACAAATTCATTTTCCAAAACATCTGTGGCAACGTTCTTCGGGATGGATAGATCCAGGATCAATAGTGGTTTCTTCAGGTAAAGCAACTCTTTATTGATGGTAGGTTTCTGGGCTCCTGTGGCCACAATAAGCACATCTGCCTGGCAAATTTCACTTTCTATGTTGGAGTAATCCTTAACCACCAGATTAAATTTACCGGCTACTTCTTCGGCCTTAACCTTTGTTCGGTTAATAAGGGTTATATGTTCGTTACGGGTATGTTTTATAAGGTTTTCACAAGTATTCCTCCCTATCTTTCCAATTCCGAATAGTAAAATATTTTTTTCTGAAATATAAGGCACTCGCGCCATGATGTATTGTACGGCAGCAAAGCTAACCGAAGTCGCACCTGTAGAAAGTTCGGTTTCGTTCTTTATGCGCTTACTAGCCTGTATAACGGCATTCCCCAGCCGTTCCATATAGGCATTGAGCATACCTAGTTTCTTGGATTGTTTTAATCCACGGCGTAGCTGACTAATGATCTCGAAATCCCCCAGAATCTGACTATCAAGGCCTGTTGCTACCCTAAATAGATGTGATACAGCGGCCATATTCTTATGGATGTAGGCTACTCTTTCAAATTCTTCTACGGTTCCATTAGTGTAGTTACATAGAAGTTTTATTAGCTGAAACGGATGTGAGGCAATCCCGTATAATTCGGTGCGATTGCAGGTGGAGACTACCGTAAGAGACTGTATGCCAGAGTCTCTGGCCTGTTCTAAAATAGCGGTTTGTGCCTCTTGTGTTACACTAAAATGCCCGCGAGTTTCAGCATCGGCCTTCTGATAATTGAGACCGATGGCATAAAAACTTTCTTCTCTACTAGCGGAGCCGTTAAGATTACCGTTCACTTTCATACCTGAACGGCAAAAGTAACAACATCACATAGTAAAAAGTAACGCCAGAAGCATCATTAATGTCGAAACTTGTTAATTTGTTATAAAAAATGACATAAATCAGTTAAATCCCCTAAATTTGGCTCTTACAGACCCACTTTTAGCGTTATTATATAGAATTATTCTAAATAAGAATCAAATAAACAAGATGTACTCATGCTAGAAAATGTCGCTCAAAGCATTTATAATGAAACGGTAGTAGATTCGAATGTGTTCGTACTAAAATTTATAAACGAAACTACCGAGAATAGTTTTTTCAAGCGGGAGGTTAGTTCGAGTTTCATTCAGTTTCATTTTTGTGTAAAAGGCACAGCCTCATTTAGTTTCAACAACGGGAATTACCGTTTACCTATAATGGATGAGACCTCTTTGCTATTATACAATCCTCAAAGAGATCTACCAATCGAGGTGTCTGTTAGTCCGCGTTCGTGGGTTGTTTCTTTATTGCTTCCCATAAATAGCTTTCACGCACTCTTCTCCCGTGATGCCGAATACATTTCCTTCCTCAGTGAGGAAAATAAAGATAGAAAGTACTATAAAGACCTGCCAATCACTCCTTCAATGGCAATTGTCCTTAACCAACTGCTTAATTTTAACCTTCACCCTTCGGTAAAGCCGCTGTATTTTAAAGCTAAAACCTACGAACTGCTCAGCCTGTATTTTAACAGACCGGCCAATGTGGATATAGAACAATGCCCATTTCTGGTAGATGAGGACAATGTGATAAAGATAAAAAGGGCCAAGGAGATAGTTCTTGACAGAATCGCCGAACCACCCAGCCTGCAACAGTTAGCAGATGAAGTGCAACTGCCCATTAATCGTTTAAAGGAAGGTTTTAAGCAGGTGTATGGAGATACGGTTTTTGGTTTTCTGTTCGATTATAAATTGGAATATGCCAGGCAATTGCTTGCATCGGGCTCGTACAATGTAAACGAAGTGGGCCTTAAGGTAGGCTATAGCACTGCGAGTCATTTTATTGCCGCATTCAAAAAGAAGTATGGCACTACACCAAAGCGTTTCGTGATGGCCCTAACCCGATAAAAAGTACTTGGATCGGGAGGTTAAGATGAACGATTTATTAGAAATAAGTTATCTAAATATTATGTATTAGCTTCTGAAGTACATATTCCCATGAAATTTGTCACAATTAGTAGTGTAAGAGAATAACCTTTAAAGTATGATTTCATTTATACTTTTATAACGTTAATCTACTCCTAAAGGTTATTGTCTTTCTGGATTATGAGGTATTTTTGTTCCAAATTTCAGGTCGGATACCCATCTCATCACACCATTGACACGATGATTCGTCCTCTATAAAAACATAAGAAATCAACTTGATGAAAGGAGTTCTACTTGTAAATCTAGGCTCACCGGATAGCACAGACCCTAAAGATGTAAAGAAATATCTAGACGAATTTTTAATGGATCCCCGGGTGATCGATGTCCCGAAATGGGCACGAATCCTGCTCGTTCGGGGAATAATTCTCAATACCAGGCCAAAGAAATCGGCCGAAGCCTATAGCAAGATCTGGTGGGAAGAAGGTTCTCCGCTCATTGTTATTTCGGAGCGACTTCAGAAAAAAATTCAGAAAAAAATCAATATACCAGTAGCTCTGGCAATGCGTTACGGGAGCATGACCCTTAAAAAGGGATTACAGGAACTGATAGACAAAGGCGCCACCGAAGTGCTCGTCATCCCGTTATATCCGCAATTCGCAATGGCTACCACCGAGACGATCAATGTAAAAGTAGATGAGCTTCAGAAAGAATTTTTTCCGCAACTTGAGATCACGTCGCTACCTGCCTTCTATAATAAACCCGAATATATCGAAGTACTTTCTCGCAGCATAGCCGAATCTTTGGAAGGTCAGGATTTTGATCATTTACTGTTTAGTTATCACGGGGTACCGGAAAGGCATATCAAAAAAAGTGATATCACACGGGGTCACTGTAAAATAGATGATATATGTTGTTTTACGCCATCGGAGGCACACAGGTTTTGTTACCGTCATCAATGCTATGAAACAACACGAATGGTAGCCGATAGTCTTCAACTAAAAGAAGGAACCTATTCTACCAGTTTTCAATCTCGGTTAGGATTCGATCCTTGGCTTCAGCCATATACAGACCGAACCATAGAACGCATGGGCAAAACCGGGATCAAGAAAATGGCCATAGTCACTCCCGCTTTTGTGAGCGATTGCCTGGAGACTCTCGAAGAGATCGCTATGGAAGGAGAGGAGATCTTTCACGAAGTAGGAGGAGAAGAATTCACTACCGTACCATGCCTGAACGACCGGGACGATTTTGCCGAGATCCTGGTTAACTGGATCGAGAAATGGCGCATCACAGATATAAAAACTGCTATTGCCTAAATGAGTAGGAACCGATCTGCCGAGCTCGGCACCAAGCCCATTAGTAAGCTGTTGATACAGCAGGCTGTGCCTGCATCTATAGGGATACTTGTAATGTCCCTCAACATGATCGTCGATACGATCTTTGTAGGTCGATGGATTGGTCCTTTGGCCATTTCGGCCATTACGGTGGTGATACCCGTAACCTTTTTTATCGGGGCCATTGGTCTGGCAGTTGGTATTGGTGGAAGCTCGGTACTTTCGAGGGCCTTGGGGGCAGGGAATCACGAGAAAGCGCTGAGGGTCTTTGGCAATCAAACTACAATTACTTTTATAACATCGGCTGTACTGGCGATACTGGGCCTGGTCTTTCAATATCAACTTATCAATTTTTTCGGGGCCGACGATTCGTTTAGGGAGCTCGCACTTACTTATTATCGCATTGTACTTTATGGGATCGTTATGCTTGCCATGTGTATGATGGGGAACAACGTGATCCGGGCGGAAGGGAAACCCAAATTCGCGATGTATGCTATGATGCTTCCGGCCATTGGCAATATTTTCATGGACTGGATCTTCATAAAAGTATTTAATATGGGGATGGCAGGTGCTGCCTGGGCAACTTTTGTGAGTTATGCGGTTTGCTTTGCGTTTATTCTATGGTTTTTTATAGCCAAGAGCGAATTGCGGTTAAAATGGCAAAGTTTTATTCTGAAACGCAAGATCGTAAACGAGATCAACGCCCTTAGTTTTGTAACACTGGCGCGGCAGGGCACGATCGCTGTACTTACCATTTTACTGAACAATGTTCTGATACGTTACGGGGATTCTCTGGATATAGCTACCTATGGAATTATTAGCAGAATGCTCATGTTTGCCTTATTCCCTGTTATAGGTGTAAACCAGGGCTTTTTGCCAATAGCCGGCTACAATTACGGTGCGAAAAAGTTTGGCAGGGTAAGAGAATCTATCAATACCTCCATAAAATATTCGGGCTTTTTTGCCTTACTTATCTTCGCGATCATCATGTTGTTCCCCACCCAGATCGTTTCTATCTTTATAAGTAATTCATCTTCCCTGGATGCATCCACTTTAGCCAATAATGAAGAAATTCTGAAAAGAACACCTTCGGCATTACGTTGGGTATTCGCTGTCACGCCAGTGATCGTGATCCAGCTTATAGGAGCTTCCTATTTTCAAGCCATTGGGAAGGCCATCCCGGCCTTACTTCTTAGTCTTACCAAACAAGGGTTTTTCCTTATTCCATTATTATTGATCCTTCCACCGTTTATGGGTGTTCTGGGTGTATGGGTATCTTTTCCCATTGCAGATACTTTAGCTACTATCCTCACGGGATACTATTTAAACCGGGCCGTTAAAAAAGATCTCAATCCTAATATTTCGGCCGAACCTGTTACTGTTGTCAATCCCGGCGACCATGACTAATATCATTTTTAGAGTTATCTTTAATTAAGAAATTTATTAATTAACGTTACACTTATGCTCGAACTTCAGGATTTCAAGGATGTTTCAGACCGGAACACCCTGCTACAGGTTTTACGCTCAAAATTACCGGAAGAGCTCTTTACCGAGGTCATGCAATCGGTGCAATATGAAGAGGACCTGCTCAAATTACAGGCCGAGCTGGTGGATTTTCAGCAATGGGTTGCCAAGGAAGGCAGGCGGGTTTGTATCATTTTTGAAGGCCGCGACGCTGCGGGCAAAGGAGGTGCCATCAGAAGGTTCACAGAGCACCTTAATCCTAGGTCGATGAGAGTGGTAGCGCTAACCAAACCCACGAATGTGGAGAAAGGGCAGTGGTATTTCAGAAGATATATAAAAGTACTTCCGGACCCCGGGGAGATCGTATTCTTCGACAGGAGCTGGTACAATCGGGCAGTGGTAGAGCCTGTTATGGGTTTTTGTAATAAGGACGAATACGAGAAATTTATGGTGCAGGTCCCCGAATTCGAGCATATGTTATACGAAGATGGGGTGGATATCATAAAATTCTGGTTCTCCATTTCGAAGGAAGAACAACAAAGGCGATTCAACGCCCGGCTGGAAAACCCGTTAAAGCAATGGAAATTTAGTCCAGTTGATAGAGTTGGGCAACGAAAGTGGGATGATTATACTTACTATAAGGAACAGATGTTTAGTAAGACCCACACCTCATTTTGTCCCTGGATGATCATAAAGACGAACAATAAAAAGGAGGCCCGCTTGGAGAGTATTCGCTATGTGCTGTCCAGGTTTAGCTACGACAATAAAGGAGAATCCGGAGCCGATATTTTTCCCGATCCAAATGTGGCACAGCGATACCATCGAATGATCAAACAAATAGATATCTAATGGGATATAAACTATCAGATAAGGAGATAAAGATCCTCAATTCAAAAAAAGGGATCAAGCAAATGATCATTACAGATGGGCATTCAGTATCCAAAGCCCTTCGATACGTTAAATATGAAGCACGTTTAAAATCACTTCAGGAGGAACTCATAAAACTGCAACAATGGGTTGCAGAAAACGATAAAAAATTAGTGATACTGTTCGAAGGTAGAGATGCCGCAGGAAAGGGAGGTGCGATAAGACGGATCACACAACATCTCAATCCCAGGGAATTTAGTATTGTTGCCCTCCCAAAACCCACCGAGGAAGAACAGAGTCAGTGGTATTTCCAACGCTACATTAACAGATTACCACAAAAGGGTAAGATCGTATTTTTCGACAGGAGCTGGTACAATCGGGCAGTGGTAGAGCCGGTGAATGGCTTCTGCGACGAGCACCAGTATCAAACTTTTATGAACCAGGTGAACGAATTTGAGCGTATGATCATAGAATCGGGGATCCTTCTCATAAAACTGTATTTTTCAATAAGTAAAGGAGAGCAGGCAAGACGTTTTGAAGACATAAAGAAGAGTCCCGTTAAGAAATGGAAATTTAGTCCGGTAGACCAAAATGCTTTGAAATTATGGGATGTTTATACAGAATACAAAACAAAGATGTTCGCCAGAACAAATACCGAGATCGCACCCTGGCATATTATCAGGGCTAATAAAAAAACCAAAGCCAGGATCGAGGTAATAGAAAAGATACTGGACCTTGTCCCCTACGATCCTAAAGACGCCAAATTGATCACCCATGTTAAAATGGATTAGGATATTCCTGGCATAGTGTATAAACCTGTAAGGGTTCTGTTTATAACACCTAAACGAATTTATTCGGGATTGGTTTTACTGAAAATACCTATCTTTAACCAAACTAATTTAATCCCGATTTATGTCGCTATACCACCCAAAACTCAAGTTACTCCTTCTATTTTTTTTCTTCGGAATTCTTACTGAAAATTTATCGGCACAATCCTACGAATCAGCTCTTTACGATGCCTTGGAGTATAGGCTCATAGGGCCATTTCGAGGAGGCCGAAGTGCTGCTGTAACCGGCGTGCCCGAAAAACCAAACCTGTTTTATTTTGGTGCAACTGGGGGCGGTGTTTGGAAAACAACCGATGGTGGCCGTCATTGGCAGAATATTTCCGATGGCTATTTTGGAGGCTCGATCGGGGCCATCGAAGTGGCAAAGGGCGACCCCAACGTGATCTATGTTGGCGGAGGAGAAAAGACAGTTCGCGGTAATGTTTCGTCCGGCTACGGAATTTGGAAAACCGAAGATGCCGGAAAGACCTGGGTTCAGTCCGGGCTGGAAAAGGCGAGGCACATCCCTCGTATTGCGGTTCATCCAAAAGACCATCAAATTGTATATGCTGCAGTGCTTGGCAACATTTACAAACCAACACCCGATCGTGGGGTGTACAAGAGTACCGATGGTGGTAAATCCTGGAGAAAGACCTTATTTGCCAATGAAAATGCGGGCGCAGTAGACCTTATCATGGATCCTAACAATCCACGGATATTATATGCTTCAACCTGGAATGTACGACGCACTCCCTACAGCCTTAGTAGCGGAGGTGACGGTTCTGCACTTTGGAAAAGCACAGATAGCGGTGAAAGCTGGAAGGAAATATCGAAGAATGAAGGATTTCCTGCCGACACCCTGGGTATTATTGGCGTTACCGTTTCTCCTGTAAACAGTGATCGCGTATGGGCCATAGTAGAGAACAAAGAAAAAGGAGGAGTTTACCGTAGTGAAGATGGAGGGGAAACATGGAAATTGGTGAACAGCGAACGAAAACTTAGACAAAGAGCCTGGTATTATACCCGTATTTATGCCGACCCTAATGATGAAGATGTGATGTATGTTCTTAATGTACGTTACCATAAAAGCACCGATGGCGGAAAAACCTACGAGACGTATAATGCACCTCATGGCGATCATCACGATCTGTGGATAGCCCCCGAAAATCCTATGCGAATGATCATTGGAGATGACGGTGGTGCACAGGTTACCTACGATGGTGGGGAGACCTGGAGTACCTATTACAATCAGCCTACTTCACAATTTTACCGGGTAACTACAGATAATTCTTTTCCCTATCGAATTTACGCTGCGCAGCAGGACAACTCCACCGTAAGGATAGCACATCGTAATGAAAGCAGAAGCATAGATGAGGATGACTGGGAATCGACTGCCGGAGGTGAAAGTGCCCATATTGCGGTTGATCCGGAAAACAACGAAATTGTGTATGGCGGGAGTTATGACGGCTTCTTAACGCGCTATAACCATGATAATGGAACGGTACGAAGTGTTAGTGTGTGGCCGGATAATCCAATGGGTCATGGTGCCGAGGCGATGAAATACAGGTTTCAATGGAACTTTCCTATTTTCTTTTCACCACATGATCCAAATAAATTATATACTGCATCCAATCACCTTCATGTTACTACCAATGAGGGGGAAAGCTGGAAAGTTATCAGTCCAGATCTAACTAGAAACGACCCCACTAAATTAGGTTCTTCAGGAGGTCCTATTACTCAGGATAATACTTCGGTAGAATATTATTGTACCATTTTTGCAGCAGCCGAATCGCCGGTAACACCGGGTTTATTATGGACAGGAAGTGATGACGGCCTGGTTCATGTGTCGAGAAACGGAGGTTCTACCTGGGAAAATGTAACTCCCAAAGGAATGCCCGAATGGATGATGATCAATAGTGTTGAGCCATCTGTATACGACCCTGCTACCTGTTGTATCGCAGGAACTAAATATAAGTCGGGAGATTTTGCCCCATATTTATACAAGACCAATGATTACGGAAAAACCTGGAAGAAGATCACCAACGGGATACCTTCCGAGCATTTTACACGTGTACTACGGGAAGATCCAAAACGAAAAGGTATTCTCTACGCCGGTACCGAGACAGGGATGTATATTTCTTTCGATGATGGGGCAAGCTGGAGTTCGTTTCAGCTTAATTTACCCATAGTGCCTATTACAGATCTTGCATTGAAAGACAATAATCTTATTGTAGCCACCCAGGGAAGAAGCCTCTGGATAATAGACGACCTTACGGTACTTCATCAATTGGCAGCCGCAAAAAACAAAGAGAATTTTCTTTATAAACCTAAGGATACTTATAGGATGGGTGGCAATTCCCGAAGTGGGTCGCTCACATCCGGGACCAATCATCCCGCCGGCGTGATGACCTATTTCTATGTAAAAGATCCGGAAGAAAAGGAGATCAGGCTAAGTTATCTAAACAGCAAGGGAGATACCATAAAGACCTTCAGCACTAAAGACAAAAAGGATAAACTCAAGGTGAAGAAAGGAGCCAACCTTCATACCTGGAACCTGAAAGGAAAGGGTGCCGAAAAACTGGACGGTATGATATTATGGTGGGCAAGTACCGATGCCCCAAAGGCTGTTCCCGGACAATATAAGGTGGTACTCGAAATTGAAGATGAGTCCTTTTCACAGCCATTTACGGTCCTGGCCGATAAGAATGCCGAGACGGATGCTGCCGGGATGCAGCGGCAATTCGATTTTATTACAGATATCAATGAAACGGTGGACAAAGCGCATAAATCCATAAAGAAGATCAGGAATATAAATAAGCAACTTTCGGCCTTTCAGAAACAATACAAGGACAATGAAGAAGTAAAAGAACTGGTAGAAAAGGCGAAAACGCTTAGTGAAAACTTCTCAGAAATTGAAAAGGCGCTGTATCAAACCAAAAACAAGAGTGGCCAGGATCCATTGAATTTCCCTATAAAATTAACCAATAAACTAGCGCATCTGAACAGCCTGGTAAGTATGGACGATTTTCCACCTACCCAACAGGATGTGGCCGTTAAGGACGAACTCACCGCCAAGATCAATGCCCAATTGGTGAAATTTGATAAGCTGGTCTCTGAAGAAATAGCAGAATTTAATAGACAGTTCAACAGCAAAAACCTGAATTATCTGTTTGTTGAAGACGAAAAGGAATAGTGGAATATAATTATATAAAATCCTTACATCTCATCTTTGTGATCACCTGGTTTGCCGGTCTGTTCTACATAGTTCGCCTTTTTGTATACCAGATCGAAGCCTCTCAAAAACCTTCACCCGATAAGGAAATAATAGGTGAGCAGCTAAAACTTATGGCGCGACGCCTGTGGTTTATCATTAGCTGGCCATCTATGATACTGGCCACCGGCTTTGCTGTCTGGCTGTTAGTACTTAGACCTTTCTACATCTCGGATGCATGGATGCAGGTGAAACTGGGGTTTGTGGTTTTGCTTATAATTTACCATATAAAATGTCATCTCATCTTCAAAGACCTCCAGCGCGATAAGGTAACTTATTCGTCTAATTATATGCGGATTTTTAATGAAGGAGCTACGATAATTTTATTTGCTGTGGTTTTTTTGGTGATTCTGAAAAATGCCATAAACTGGATCTACGGCACCATTGGACTCATTCTCTTTGCCGTTATCATCATGCTGGGCTTTAAACTTTATAAACGAATTCGGGAAAAGTAACAGAAGCAGTTCGCGGGCGTCCCAACTGCTTCAAATTGGTTTGATTATTGCTATCTTCACTAAAAAATACAAGCTTGGCTTTTTACAAACGCTCACTTCGAAACCGGATCTTCTTTTCCATGATAGCCCTAATACTGCTGGCATCGGTGTTGATCGCTATAGTGACTATATTTCAGTACAGGGAAGAGGCTGTAGATTATCACAGGGAACGGCTGCAAAGAAAAGAAGCCAATATTAGGGAAAACATCGATTATGTGCTTCGGAATACAACCTACCCGGTTGAAACCGACAAAGTACCTCTAATTTTTAAGGAGAAGATATACGAACTTAAAGACATTCATAAGCTTGAGATCTACCTTTACGACCTGGAAGGCGGCTTACTGAAATCGTCTAAAGCATCTTTTTTCAGGGACACAACAAACACTCGTGTTCCCGATTATGTCCTCAAAGAGCTGGAATCGCGTTCTAACAAAACCTATATAGAACAATTTACTGAGGACGGACAGCACTACCAATCGTCTTATAGCATTATTACCGACCAGTATTTTAAACCCCTGGCCATTTTATACCTGCCTTATATAGAGGATGATGGTTTTATTAACAGAGAGCTGAAGGAAAGCCTTTCCAGATTAGGCCTTGCGTACTTCGTTATGCTCCTTATTGCTATCGCCCTGGCGTATTTCCTCTCAAAATATATCACACGTTCCCTCAATGATGTGAGTGAAAAGATAACCGAAACACGGCTTAATAAGCGAAATAAAAAGATCGAGGTGGACAAGAGAACCACCGAAGAGATCTCCACCCTTGTAAAGGCGTATAACGGGATGATCGATGAACTGGAAAGCAGTGCTGCACAACTGGCGGCCAACGAAAGAGAGGCAGCATGGAGAGAAATGGCAAAACAGGTGGCTCATGAGATTAAAAATCCCCTTACGCCTATGCGGTTAACTGTGCAAAGTTTTCAGCGGAATTTCGATCCTGAAGATCCGGACGTACATACTAAACTTGAAGAATACAGTAATACACTTATACAGCAGATAGATACAATGAGCTCCATAGCGTCTGCCTTCTCTACTTACGCCAAAATGCCGGCTCAGCAGGATGAAACCCTTAATGTGGTCCAGATAACCAAACTTGCACTGGATATTTTTAACGAAGATTATATCTACTTTTTCCCTGAGGAGAAAGAATTGATCGCCCGCTTCGATCGAACACAGCTTATACGGGTGGTTACTAATCTTATAAAAAACAGTATTCAGGCTATAGAGCAGGGAGAAATCGATGAGCCTCGAATTGAGGTAAAGGTTTTTGCCGAAGCCAATAATGCGGTCATTACCGTAACCGATAATGGTGTGGGAGTTTCTGAAGAAAACATCGACAAGGTTTTTGAGCCTAAATTTACTACCAAAACCAGTGGCATGGGTCTGGGACTGGCGATGGTGAAGAAGATCGTAGAAACCTACAACGGAAAGATCACCTTCGTTTCTAAAGTACATGAAAGCACCACATTTAAGGTGACATTTCCCAGAACGTAAACGGGATTTTCGTATTTTTATATCCTACATATCCCCAAAACCTAACACTATTCACAATGAAATACGAAAATGTACTTACCCATTCCGATAACGGGATCACAACAATTACT
>CAJQNO010000197.1 GCA_905479745.1 uncultured Flavobacteriaceae bacterium
CGGCTAAACCTTCTTTTTTAGCGGCGTGATTGTAGTAATATAATTTATCTGTTCCATCTGCGGGTATCATAACACTGAAGGAAAGGCTGGTTCGTTCTTCTCCTACCGGTTCTAGTCCAAACCAATGGTAGAGTCCGCTGTAGGCGTCGGCACCCATGCCATCGAAGTTGAAATCGGTTACAAAGGGTTGCATATTTTCATCGTCCTTAAGATTGGGGATCTTCACTGCAGTTTCCATATTCCAGGGAAGAGGATCTGTAAAACCACCTAAGAACTGCAGCGACTGAGCCTGGAGCCGGGATATTTTTTCAGCCAGGGTGTTTTGTTTGGTGAGGAAGGGATAATTTTTAATTTCATCCGGTGGGATATAGGTTCCTTTTCCAATAGTGATTCGCTCCAGGTAATCCATGGTGTCGTGTTCTCCGGGATCGATGATCATAACACCACCGTAAGAAGGATACGGAAAGAAAAATCCTTTCCATTTAATTAAACTCACCACCTGTACCCATTTCCCTTCGTCGTTTTTCATATAGAAAACCTCGCTGGGTTCCATGGTGAATAATTGAAAAATATTGAATCGCTGTACTACTGCATTGTACGTATTTCTGCTAAATGCGAGCGATTCGCCAATTGAGAAGATCACAGGTACCCGGTTCTCACCTGAGAATCTCGGAAAAGGAGATGTGCTTTCCACCACAAAGATCTCCTCGGTATTGTCGCTAATGCGCTGCCAGGTGTATTCTTTGGAAGGCTGAACCGCCATAGTCCACTGGTTGCTACTGTCCACGCGCACTAACTGCGGAGGTGAAACTTCCTGGGTCTCCCCAATAGACTCGTAGGCCATGGTCACAATGTTATTGTATGGTTGAATACGCTCATTTCGGGTTAGCGGTAATTCGTGGATCTCCACTTTATCCAGGTTTTTAAAGACGTTGTAGGTTTGCATATAGGCGTACAACTGCATCTTGGCCCCAAAAAACCACAGGGTGGCAAAAAAGGCTATGATCCCCAGCATAATAAGTAATCGCCTTCCCGCACTTGGCGCACTTCTAAATTTGGTGATCGTAAAGCCCAGGAACAATGCACAGATAAGAATTATAAAAATGTATTTTCTCACAAACAGCAGAGCCGGCTGATAGTCATCCCGAAGGAAGAACAGTAGCATGATTAAAATTATTCCACCAATTACAACAGTTCGTCGTTGCTTCTTGCCTCTTTTCCAATATGACTTTATCATGTTTCCTGCGTTTTTATGTTTTTCAATGGTAGATCGTAAAACCACATATTATAGTTCCCTATTTGATCATTCCTTTGTCCTTAAGTCGATCACGCGCACTTTTCTCATCGGCATCCTTCTTGTTTTCAGGGGTTTTTTCACTTATAGGTTCGGGGTCGTCTTCCTCTCTAAGGTCGTCGACGAATTCTTTACCTTTTTCAACCGCCTTGTCGAAATTCTTCTTTAAGTTTTCCTTTCTCAGCCCTTCCGAAGTAAAGATAAAAGCAGAAGCAATATAAGTTCCTATAAGTGTTCCTACGATGGCCGATACAAAATATTGAAAGAAAATCACATTGATCGGGGTAGCGAAACTAAGGATGGCGGCTCCCAGTACAAATATGAGAGTGATCCATACAAGACGCATCAAGAATACCTGCTTGTGTACAAAACCTTTTCTATTGTCGGCTTTCATTTGTAAATCCCTGGAGTGCATCATATGGTTGAAGAAGCGATAGAGTCTATTACTTTTAGATTCCCGCCAGTAAATTATTATTCCGAAGAGAATAGCGATGACAAATACAATGATTTCGAGTGTCATGATGCTTGGTTTTTAGTATTGATTAAAATTCTGTCTATTACCCAGTCCTGATAACCTTCAGGCCAGTTAAGAAAGGTCTTGTAAAATTGTTCTTTATCATACCAATATAAGTGCAGCGGATCTGCCGGAACGATCTTGGTGAGTAGTTTCCATATAAGTTCTTTGTGCTCTTCTTCCAGGGATGAATGAGGTTGTAAAAGGGCCTTTTCGTAAACCGGATCTACTACATCATCTATTTTAAGATCTCTTTCAACGATCTTTCGTTGATTGTATAATTCTACACTCATTAGGCGTTTCTTGGTGTCGACGTCCATTTCGTTGAGGTATTTCTTAAACAGCATCGGGCTGTCCAGAACTTCCCGTAACGGATGCTTACATTCCTTTAATTCCTGAACAAACAAATGTTTTTTTATACGGTCGTATCTTTGGGATTTCGCAGATCTCTTTATGTCGAATTCGGCGATTAGATGATTCACCAGAGTTGCCGTTAATTCATTATGGCTAATATGAAATAAAGTGACGTCGTGCACTGTGTCTTTAATGGCATTTTTAAAGATCTCCTCATCCTCAAAAACCATAATATCATTTATAAAATCACGCAATACGAATATTCCGCCAAAAGCCCTGGTATAAAATGTACTTACTTTTAGTTGCAGGGGGTCCAGTTCCAGCTTCCTGTCTCTAAGATCTCCGTATTTTTTAGCAGATTCCAGTAATTTGTTATGTATATCGCGATTTATGAAATTATTCCCGCTATTGAACTCTTCCACTAACTGCAGTTGCTCTTTTTGCTTTTTAGCCAGGTCGTTCAGTATCCTGAAACTTACGGTGATCTGTTTATACCGCAACAGATCGAAGGGTTCGTAATAAGTATCTATGTGTTGATCCAGATGGATACAGATGGCGGCATCTTTGGTTATATCCCTTATTTCTTTCGCGTAGGCCGTGAAAACCGTTCTCATAATATCACGATCGAAACTGTGAAATGCCATGTATACTGGCTTTCCTTCCTGTTCCGGGGAGATAATAATTGCGTTCAAATTGGCCTCGCCAATATTGAGATAGTATGGATTGTTCTTCTCATCTGCAATTTCCGGACTCCAGCCCATGCCATCCACATGAAAAGTTTTAAGTTGTGTAGGGTCCATACCCAGGATCGCCAAACAGCCATTATAACGTTCGGCCAGGGATCCCGATACAGTTATCAGTTCCCGTCCAAATAAGCCGGCTGTTTTTAGTTTATCCATTAATTATCTTCTTCGAAGCGTCTTCTGGCTTCTGTTTGCACGTTCATTTCGTGTAAGCGTTGATCTACTTTGCGTTTGAAATCTGTATCGGCAATCGTAGCGACGTTATCCAGGTAGCGCACCACTTCCTGCTTTCTGATATCTGAAAAGCTCAGGCCTTTCATATTTTCCTTCATAAGTTCCTGTAACATACCGTATTTGGTATCGTAATCTTTTCTGAAATAAATTTCCGCATCCTCGAACCAATCTGAAGGAAGATCGAAATCTGTTAACCGCAGAGAAACAGCGCTTTGGATATTCCTGATATCCCTGGATGAAAAGAAAGGAAATGATTTCTGAATGCGTTTAAATAATTCTGCATAGAACATATGTTCGGTTTCCTTGTGCTTAGCTTCCACTTGCTCGTAGATTGCCAATACTCGTTCTTCGGTGGGCTTTTCAGATTTTTCCAGGATCTCTCCCAGGTTCTTCACTATTCCCTGCTCACTTAAGTAGGTGTATTTATCCGGCCCCTGCATATTCACAAACCCGGGCATGGTCTTCTCAATTTTACGCCACCACAAATAGTCCTGATCTATAAAATCTGGAAGTGTACGCGCACCATCAATTTTAAAACGCCCCTGAACCCTTGAGATCACAGCTTTATCCAGCATTTCGGGTAGGTTTGTAAAAAGTCCTATGGAGCTGTTTCCGTAATTAACGGCGTAGGCCCCTTCGGTATATCGCAGGAAAACACCAATCACTTCCTTCACACCGGCCGATACTCCCTGAGCGGTTCGTTCCTGCAAATTGTTTTCGGCGTCATCGATAGGTGCGAAGATGAGTTTTCCAGGATCCTGCAAAGGTTTCATCCATTGTACCATCTTTTCGGCCGATCCTCCCTGAAAAGTGGAGATGAGGGTATCTGGCATGGGATGAAAAAGAAAAGGGATATCCAGGTTATCACAATGTTCTTTCAGCCTGGTTGCAATGGCCGCGATCAACATACTTTTCCCGGTTCCTGGGATACCATATCCCATAAAAACCGGCATAAATCCTCCTAACTCCTGGAAAGGGTTCTTTTTAGCGTTAAAGTCGTAACTAAGCAATCGCTCGGTTAGTCTGCGCGCAAAATGTTTGGCATCGCGGTTTCCAACGATCTCTTCAAATTGTATTTTATTGAATTCAACACTTTTTGCGGTGCCTTCAAAAACATTCTCCCATCCGGAAATGGCGAAATCACTATTTTCCAATTTATAGTTGCGGTCGGTAATGGTTTCAGTATATTCCAGTGAGCCCAGCCGGAGCTGAATTTCGGCTATTATAGCTTCGAAATAAACAACGGTAAAATCGACAACATCGGCATCGCGAGTAATGATCTCAGGATGATTTAGGTATTTGTCGTAATAAAACAACATGCATGAAATACCTTTAATGGGGGAGATCAGGGATATTTCGGGAATACCAGCGAACTTGTTCTTCATCACGCTAAGATCGTCTGATGCGACCGGCTTTAAGTCGTAAAGGATACGGTAGGCCGTACCGTAAAGCATAAAAGCAGTTGCCGTTTGCTGTTTACTGTCAAATTCCCTGCGCTGTGAATTATCCAAGGAGCCCTTGCGTTCGTTCAAACTTGAGAGGCCAGACGAATCCCCGTAGCTGTCTTTTAACCAAACTCCCAAAGTAAGTCCCTCCTGTACCGCATACAGGGCCCGATTTAATTGTATAGGTATAGCGACAGACTCGGGGAGGAGTTTTTTCTTTAGTGCCAGGATGGACCTGGAGACCGATGTGACCTCGGAGGTACTGTTTCCGGTGGCCTTGGACAAATACAATAATATGCTATCGTCTTTCTTGTCTTTATCGCGGTTTCTGGCCTTATAACTCTGATCCCATTGAATTCCTTTTAAGTAAGAGGTGGCCTCTTCCCGGAGGGCATCTAACTCGCTTTTCTTTATGGGAAATGTGCTGTTGTGTTCCATATTAAATCTTTAAGGCCGGAATTTCTATTGGTTCCTGGGCTAGTTTATCGATCTCACCTGGGATCTTGTCATAAAACAATTGCATCAGGCGATGCGAACAAAGTAAATATTTTTTGGGCTTGTTGGAGTCCCATATCTGCAAATGTTGTCGGTTGAAAATGTTTCCTTCGGTGATCTTACCGGAGGAATCAAGGTCTTCTATAGTTATAGATAAGGCGTAAGCCGATAGATCCAATACTTTATTAACGATCCCTTCCAGGACTACATGAGTAATAGTAAGTTCGTCTTTTGCAAAAACGTTGTGTAAAGGTCCCAGGTCTATTTTTCTAAATTTCTTCGGAAGGACCCTCGGAAGTCGCTTATCTATCGCATACGCCAGGTTGTCCAGATTCATATTTCTGTCGGCTACGGCTTCGAGCACTTCATAGATCTTAGGGGTGTATTCTTTAAGGTCGGTCTTGTACAGATCGAAGTACATAAAACAAATGAACGGCCGGTTAAAAGTGATATCGTAGAACGACCAGCTTACCAGATAAGGTGCATCCGGATTATTTTCGATTTTGATGATCTTCCCCTGAACAAATTTCCGAAAGATAAAGTTTCGTTCAACCGATGTATAATAGACAATGGATGCGGCCTGTTCCAGCTTTCGTTTTGGGATAGGTTGCTTGTGTTTTAGCAGGGTTTCCAGAAATTCATCCTTCAAATCCTTTGGGTCGGGCAACCGGCTTATATGCTCATTCTTTAATTCCAGATCGTTGATGAGATACCTAAATTCCAGGTAATTAGGAAATCCCGATTCGGTGAGATCTATCTTCATTTTCTCTTCTTCATCGTACAGATATTTAACTCTAAACGATTCAAGGGAATACGCAAGTAGCTCGCAGTACTGTTCCATGAACGACACTTCCAGGGCATTACACAACTTGTTTTCGGTAATGCTTTTCATTAAAAATTGAAAGGCATGAGACACAATCTTAAAGTAGACCGAATACTGCTCCCTTGTTTCGAGCACGGCACTATCTAAGGGTGTAACTATTTGGTTGATGGACATCTAATTATAATGTTCAGAGTTTTGATATTTCGAGTAAAACAAGTGATCTTATCCCATGCAGAATTACCACTTCAGCAATAATGAAGCAAGGCAACAACAGAAGTATATTAACAGCCTAATCTAACCCAATAGGTTTTCATCATCCTCTTTTGGAGTTTCTGAAGGTTTATCGCCTTCCGGCGGAACGTCACCGCCACCACCGGCAGCATAAAACTCCTCGAAAATCTCCTTCATATCTATACCGTATCTATTGGCAAAATCCTTCTGAATTTCGGCATCTTTCTCTCTAATTTCCTGCAACGATTCTGCGTAACTACCATATACTCCCTGCATCACTTTTTCATGAACTGGTATATTATCCATCATCTCCTGACGTGCTTTTGCACTGGCTGAATGCATGGCTGCGAGGGTTTGCCCGATGTGTTCGTCTGTTTTCACACCCAGATGTTCCAGGATGGCAGCAAACTCTTGATCTGTTCTGGCTTTCAGCGCTACCACATATCCATCGTAGTATTTTAGGCGCTCATCGGTGTCACTTTTAAGTTTTGCCCTATGGGTTTGTAAATTGCTTCGCAGGGAAGTAAGTACTTTTATGGTAAGGTTATGTTTATGAACAAAACTATCCTTACTGGCTGCAAGGGTTGTATATGCGTTTTTGAGGCCTTCGAGTTCTTCTACTTTTTGTTCGATCCCCGTTATTTTTCCTATGGCTTCTGAATAGGCCGTAGATTGTTTATCTGAGATCTCTTCCAGTTCCTGCCGTGCCTGTTTCAACAAGGCGTATTGTTCTTCCAGTTTATCTTCGGTTTCCTTTTTCTTTTCCAGCGCTTTGGTATGGTTCTTACTGGCCTCTACAATCGCATCCTGAAGTTTATCTTCTACTTCCTTGATCTCCACTTCACGGTTTTTCAGGCGGGTTACGGCAGCCTGACTTTTATAAGAAAGTTCGCTTAAAAGGGTTTGTATGTCGGCGGTCTCTATCCGTTCCTGAAACATTTGTTTAGCTTTCATGTCGGCGGCTTCACGTTCCTTTTGTGCAGCTTCCAGTTCAGACTGGCGTTTTTTGATCCGTGATTTTCGTCCCCAGAGATTGTTCCACCAGTTGTCCTTCACTTTTTCGGCATCCTCCAGGGCCAGTTTGGCTCGTTCTAGCTTACTTTGTGCGTTATCGATCACCTTCTGTTCGGCCTCGTTCAGGGTTGAGAATTTTTCGAAAATAATTCCTACTTCTTCCTGGTAATCGGTTAGATCTTTAATGGCATCGAGCAATGTGGCCCGGTCCTTTTCGGCCATACCTACAACATCGTCCAGGGTAGCGTTAAGAATTTTTTGCCGCATTTCCGGATCGTCTTCCTGCGCTAATTTAGACTTCATCTGGTCAACGGCTTTGCCCCAGTTTACGTCTACTTTTTCCTGTTTCGAGTTGGACTCGGTTTCTAGTAAATCAAAATCATCAGACATAGATATGGCTATTTAAAGTGTTAGTTATCAAAAAATTTCGGACTGTTAATTTCGGTAAAAAAAATGAGTTGAGAAACTCAATTACGAAATTTGGAAGGCACCTTTTCTGTTGTACGAGTGATTAGTCGCTAATTTGAAAAATTTGTTACGGATCTTGCGAGAGCGATAGCAGCGGATACCCCGCAGCCACGCTAGCGTGGGAGGAGTAGTAGCGTATAGCGCGGTCCCGGGTTATATGAGAAGCCGGGACTCGCCATTAAAATAATGTATCTCACTGTCCTGCTGAACTTGATTCAGCATCTGGAGGGGAGAGGGTCTTAATCTCTTAAAAGCCCCCTGGAGATGACCAACTTTTGAATTTCGGAGGTGCCTTCGTAGATCTGTGTGATCTTGGCATCACGCATGAGACGCTCCACGTGATATTCTTTTACAAAACCATTTCCACCATGTACCTGCACAGCCTCCACAGTAACATCCATCGCTACCTTAGAAGCGTATAATTTTGCCATAGCGCTGCTCATATCGTAGTTATTGCCCTGATCTTTATCCCAGGCTGCCTTCATTACCAGGTGACGAGCCGCTTCTATCTCTGTGTGCATGTCGGCCAATTTGAATGCGATCGCCTGATGATTGCAGATCTCGGTGCCAAAAGCCTTTCTGATCTTCGAGTAATCTCTAGCCATTTCGTAGGCACCAGCTGCAATTCCGAGTGCTTGTGCAGCAATTCCTATACGGCCACCGCTAAGGGTCTTCATGGCAAATTTAAAGCCAAACCCATCTTCCCCGATTCTGTTTTCCTTCGGAATTTTTACATCGTTGAAATTAAGTGTATGGGTGTCGCTTCCGCGAATTCCAAGCTTATCTTCTTTGGGACCAACTTCAAATCCGTCCCATGCTTTTTCCACAATAAAAGCATTAATACCACGGTGCCCTTTTTCCCTGTCGGTTTGAGCGATCACCAAATGGTAATCTGCACTACCACCATTGGTGATCCAGTTCTTGGTGCCGTTAAGCAGATAGTGATCTCCTTTGTCTATAGCGGTAGTACGTTGCGAAGTTGCGTCGCTACCAGCTTCCGGTTCGCTTAGGCAAAAAGCCCCGATCGATTCACCCGTAGCCAGTTTTGTTAGATATTTTTCTTTCTGTGCTTCGGTACCGAAAGTTTCCAGACCCCAGCAAACGAGCGAATTATTAACAGAAACAATCACAGACGAGGAGGCGTCGACCTTACTCAATTCTTCCATGGCAAGCACGTACGAGACAGTATCCATACCGCCACCGCCGTATTTTGGGTCGACCATCATGCCCAGAAATCCTAACTCGGCCATTTTCTTTACCTGCGCTGCAGGGAATCTCTGATGGGTGTCTCGTTCTATTACTTCTGGCAGAAGTTCGGTTTTTGCGAAATCACGAGCTGCGTCTCGTATCATTATATGCTCTTCAGAAAGCTTAAAATCCATAATATAATTCGTTATCTAAATCGTTTTCGATAGGTGTGCAAAGATACCCCTTCTATATTAAATCTCAAATAACAAATCTCAAATAACAAATCCCATATAACATTTCTCAAATAATACTTCTCAAATAACAAATCTTAAACTACAAATCTCAAATAACAATTCACAATTAACATTCGGTGCATTAAAGTCTTTTGTAATTTGGCAGTCGAAAATAATATGTTTCCCGTTGTCGTCATGTTGGCTGTAACTTTTTATTATTATTAAATGAAAAAACATAAATACCATGTTATAGGTGTGATGAGTGGGACTAGCCTGGATGGTGTAGACTTGGCTGAATGCTATTTAATTCACTCTGAAAAAGAAGGATGGGACTTTAATATCGTGCGTGCCGAGACCTTTCCGTATTCGAATGACTGGAGGATGCGATTAAGTGATGCGGTTAATTTTTCGGAAGGTCGCCTACATACCCTGAATGAAGAATATACGGTTTACCTGGCTTCAGTAATCCGGGATTTTATTGACAAATACAGGATTAAATCATTGGATCTAATTAGCAGCCATGGCCACACTATTTTGCATCAGCCGGATAGCGGCGTAACCCTTCAGATTGGCAATCTGCCAGCCCTTGCCGAAAGGACAGGGCAATTGGTTGTTTGCGATTTCAGACTACAAGATGTGGAATTGGGAGGACAAGGTGCTCCTTTGGTGCCTGTAGGTGATCGTTTACTTTTTAATGAATACGACGCCTGTTTAAATATAGGAGGCTTTGCCAATGTCTCTTTCGAATCGGGAGAGGGCCGCATTGCATACGATATATGCCCGGTGAACACTGTCCTGAATTATTACGCCGGTAAATTGGGAAAGGAATATGATAAGGATGGGTTATTAGCAAGATCGGGGACCTTACATAAGGATGTTTTGAAGAAGTTAAACAAATTGGATTATTACAAACTTTCACCCCCAAAATCCTTGGGCGTGGAGTATGTAAATACATATATCTTTCCTATTTTGGAAGAGTTCGGGATAAATGATATAAGTAAAATGCGAACCTATTGTGAACATGTAGCATTCCAGCTTTCCGAACAGATTGACGATACGGCCAGTGTACTGTTCACCGGAGGTGGTGTGAACAATAAATTTTTAATGGAAAGAATAATGTTTTATAACTCCGCTGAAATTGTAATCCCTGATGCCAGGATTGTAGAATACAAAGAAGCTTTAATTTTTGCGTTATTGGGCGTATTGAAATGGAGAGGTGAAAACAACTGCCTATCTAGTGTAACCGGAGCTGCACGTGATCACAGCAGCGGTAAATTTTACGAACCGAAATGACATTTCACTTGAATTTTATCGACGAAATCATACATTTAAATTTCCGTGGAATAATATTAACGTTACCGCTTTTGTAATTGCTTTGAAAAAGTTATTTTAGTCGAATTAATACACCAATTATATGGAGTCCATTATTATCCTGATTTTTGTAATAGGATACCTTTCTATCACACTCGAACATCCACTTAGATTAGATAAAACCGTACCGGCCCTTATAATGGCGGCCCTAATTTGGGCGGTGCTTGCCGTTGGATTTCACTCTGGCTGGTTTAGCGTGATCGATACCCATGAACAGGTGTATAATTATGCTTCGGGAGGTGTTGATGCCGAACACGGTTTCGAAAATACTTTGCTACATCACCTTGGTAAAACGGCCGAAATTCTCATTTTCCTTATTGGTGCTATGACCATAGTTGAGATCATCGATTTGCACAGAGGTTTCGAGGTGTTAAAGGGAGCAGTGCGAACCCGTAGCAAGAAGAAATTATTATGGATTATTGGTATTTTAGCCTTTGTTCTTTCTGCAATAATAGATAACCTTACAGCTACCATTGTCCTGGTTACCTTGTTGCGAAAACTTATTAGCAACCGAAACGAAAGAATATGGTATGCGGCTATGGTAGTGATTGCCGCAAACGCGGGAGGTGCTTGGTCCCCTATTGGAGATGTGACAACCACCATGCTGTGGATAGCTAATAAAGTATCTGCTCTGGGACTTATTGAGTTTGTTATTTTACCCTCTATCGTTTGTTTTGCTGTACCTTTTTTTATTGCCGGTTTCCTCAAACCTTTTAAAGGAGAAATAGAGGTGGATTCTACTGAAGATGTGGTGGCTGAACGACTGCTTAGTAGTAAAACCATGTTGTTTTTAGGACTTGGTATGATAGTGTCTGTGCCTATATTTAAAACTTTTACTCATTTACCTCCGTATGTAGGGATGATGCTGGCTTTAGGTGTTGTCTGGCTTGTTTCTGAATATATCCATCCGGAAGAGGATTTTAGTAAAGAACGAAGACACTTATATTCTGCCCACAAGGCACTTTCCCGTATTGAGATCTCCAGTATCTTATTCTTCCTTGGAATCCTTATGGCAGTTGCAGGACTTGAAAGTCTGGTGTACGGAGTTGTGCATAATGAAGAAGTTGGAACCCTCCGTTATCTAGCCGAAGTTTTACAGGCAGCAATACCTAATCAGGATATTGTTGTAATGTTACTTGGAGTACTATCCGCTATTATCGACAACGTTCCGTTAGTGGCCGCTTCAATTGGAATGTATGAGTCACCAACAGATTCGGTGTTGTGGCACTTCATTGCCTATTCTGCAGGTACCGGTGGAAGTATGCTCATTATAGGGTCTGCGGCCGGAGTCGCCGCCATGGGAATGGAGCGTATCGATTTCATCTGGTATCTTAAAAAAGTGGCCTGGCTCGCATTTGTTGGCTTCCTTGCAGGTGCCGGAGTATTTCTGCTATTTGAAAGAGTACTCTTTCATCATGTTTAAACAATTATTGCGAAGTACATTCGTTATTCAATTAAATCAAATCTAATCACA
>CAJQNO010000198.1 GCA_905479745.1 uncultured Flavobacteriaceae bacterium
TTCTAACCCAAAGTTCAGGCTCGATGATCTCAAGTTCAGACAAAAGATGGTTCCCGTCTTCGTCCCACACTATATCTGCTCTTCCGTATGCAGGCAGAATATCACAGGCAGCAAAAACAGCTTCGGCAAACTCAATTTCCCCGGAACTAGGCTCGTATGGGTGAACCGTTCCGCCAAAATCGTCCTGCACCCTAAAATCTCCACGCTTAGCCTTTTTTAAGATCGCATGGGTAAATTTACCGTTAAACACCATAAGGGATGCCTCGCCCCGAGAGGTTATAGTTGGTAAATATTCCTGAACCAGCATGTCCCTTTCTCCCACGAGCGACTTAAAAAGTGATTCGTTTGAAGCTATTTCATCCTTTATGATCTTGTAGGTGTGAAATGCCGCTCCGGAGATCGCAGGTTTTATTACGACATCCTGCCAATTCTGGCTCTTGCAAACCTCCGCTAAACTTGTATACGATCCGGTATCCACAAAATATGTGGGCACAATGGCCACCCCTTTTTTCTCAAGATCGGACAAATAATGTTTGTCTATGTTCCATTGTATTAAAGACAAGGGGTTAATGAGTTTTGTTTGCCGGCTTACTTCAAACAGCCATTGCTGAAATTCGTCGTAGCGCTCAAAATAATCCCAAACGGTTCTGAATACAACAGCCCTGGTGCCGGACCATTCGTAATTAGGGTTATCCCAGTTAATCCGTGTTACCGAAAATCCCATTTCTTCGAGGGCATTCTTTAACAGGGCATATTCATCGAGAATATTCTGAATATATGGAGTGATCACTTCTGGTTCGTGATAGCGATGGTCTGTTAACACAGTAATATCTACCATTCTGAGAAATTAAAGCGTGAAGTTAATGAGATTTAAATCTTGGGGCAATCTAATTTTCACTTTTCAAGTCCTTCAACCGGATATCCTTATATGCCTTTCGCAATCCATCTTTCATGGTAGCGATAAGGTGATGGATGGCACAGGGTTTACTTTCGTTGCAATCGTCGAAGTTTAGAGCACATTGCTTGAATCGGTCTTTTCCTTCAATCTCTACAATAATATCAAGAATGGAACCTTCCAACTGCTCTGCGGTGACATAGAAACCTCCCCCCGGGCCTTTTGCAGAAGAAATATAATTTCCTCCAGAAAGTTGCTGAAGGATCTTGGATAGAAACGGTTTTGGGATGTCCAGAAGTTCGGCTATATCCTTTACAAGCAGCTTGTTTTCTTCTGAAGAATTTAATACCAGGTGATTTATTGCCTTTACGGCGTATTTGGAAGCGTTTGAAAGCATAGTAAGTTCTTATTTCAGAAGCAAATATAGATAAATAAAAAAAGGATAATAATGTCTTTTTTATGATAATTGTCATTTTTTAACAAAGCCACACGAGATACTTTTGATCCAAATTCAAAATTAAACTAACATGAAATACACAATCAAACTTCTGTTATTATTTACTGCGGCCTTACTATTAAGCTGTGGTGGGAAAGAAGAGAAAAAAGACGATAGTATAAAAATTGGAGGTGCCAAAAAAGAAGTGAAGAAAGAAGCTTCTAACTCGGGATCTGCAATAGATGAGGCACCCGCATCGGTAAGGATCACTCTGGACAATAAAGGTGTTGGAGAGGTAAAAGACCTTCCATTAGACCCGGCAATTAACCAGGAAATGGTAGCTCGTGGGGCAGAATTATTTAAAACCAACTGTACTGCATGCCATAAGGTGGATAAACGATTTATCGGCCCTTCACCAAAGGGAATTATGGAACGTAGAAGTCCGGAATGGATTATGAACATGATCCTCGACCCACAGTTAATGGTTGAAGAAGACCGTTGTGCTAAAGACCTTCTTGTAGAGTTCAACGGGGCTGCCATGGCCAACCAGAATATGACGTTCGATCAGGCTAGGGACATACTTGAATATTTCAGAACCTTATAATAAATCCTATGAAAACTACTCAACTAAAATTTATAATGGGTTCTTTATTCGGCATATTATTATTGTTCGGATGTAAGAACGAGACCACAAATAACGAATCGTCTGCGAATACGGAGACTATCGAGGAGACCAAGGAACAGGGACAGGCATTCATTGAAGACGATGAGTCTGTACCTAATGTTCTTCAAATTGCGATGGGATCGCCAGATCACACCACATTGGTTGCGGCTGTGCAGGCTGCCGACCTTGAAAATGCCCTGGTAAATGCCGGGCCTTTAATGGTTTTTGCTCCCACCAATGCAGCCTTCGATGCTTTGCCAGAAGGTACAGTAGAAGACCTGTTAAAACCCGAGAACAAAAACGCGTTGGCTAACATTTTGAAACATCACGTTACTGCCGGCAATTACTCTAAAGATTTCCTAAAGAAATTCAAGAAACTCGGCCAGGCTAACGATCAAAATACAACGGTTGAAGTAAAAGGGGAGGATGTCTATGTAGGAGGTGCCAAAATAGTGGCGAGTATCCCGGCCGGAAACGGTATTGTCCATGTGGTGGACGCAGTAATATTACCCCCGTCAAACTAATTGAAAACTAAAAAAAACAACATGATTAAATCAAAATATTATTTAGGTGCAATTGCAGCTCTGGCTCTGTTTTTTGTTGGCTGCCAGCAAGGTGCGAATAATTCGGGCAAAGGAGCATTGGCTTCAAGCGCCGCTGAAAAAGTATATGTAGCTCCGGGCGAACAGGATGAGTTTTATGCTTTCCTATCCGGAGGTTACAGTGGAAACTTAACCGTTTACGGTCTACCTTCCGGGAGAATGTTCAAGGAGATTCCTGTTTTCTCGCAATTTCCAACTTCAGGATATGGATATTCCGAAGAAACAAAACCTATGCTAAACACTTCCCATGGTTTTATTCCGTGGGATGATGCTCACCACCCGGATATTTCTCAAACCAATGGAGAGTTGGATGGTCGCTGGATCTTTATCAATGGGAACAACACGCCCAGGATCGCCAGAATAAGTTTAAAAACTTTCGAAACAGAAGAGATCATCGAAATTCCTAACAGTGCAGGTAACCACAGTTCGTCCTTTATTACAGAGAACACAGAGTATGTGGTAGCCGGAACTCGTTTTTCGGTACCTGTACCGCAACGCGATATGCCTATTAATGAGTACAAAAGTAACTTTAAAGGGGCGCTGTCTTTTATTAGTGTAGAACCAGAGCACGGCCATATGGATATAAAATTCCAATTGTTGATGCCCGGATTTAATTATGATCTCTCACACCCTGGCCGGGGTAAATCCCATGGATGGTTCTTCTTTACAACCTATAATACTGAAGAGGCGAACTCGCTAATGGAAGTAAATTCATCTCAAAATGATAAGGATTTTATTGCAGCGGTAAACTGGAAGAAAATAGAAGAATATGTGAACAATGGTGGCGGAACCAAAATGCCTACCAATTATGCACATAATTTATACGACGAGTCTACGCATACAGGAACTACAACCATGAAAAAAGAGGTCTTGACTGTAGATCCATTGGATGTTCCGGGTGCTGTCTTTTTCTTACCAACTCCTAAATCTCCTCACGGATGTGATGTAGATCCAACCGGACAGTATATTATTGGTAATGGTAAATTATCGGCAGATCTAACTGTGCATTCGTTCGACAAGATGATTGCAGCTATCGATGGTAAAAAATACGATGGAGAAGCCTATGGTATTCCTATCCTGAAATTCGAAGATGTACTTGCAGGTACTGTGAAAAGTGGTGGTTTAGGCCCATTACACACAGAGTTCGATGGTAAAGGAAATGCGTATACTACGTTCTTTATTTCTTCTGAAGTAGTTAAATGGAAAATAGGAACCTGGGAAGTAATCGACAGAAAACCTACTTACTATTCGGTTGGTCACTTAATGATCCCCGGAGGTAATTCGAGAAAACCATTTGGTAAGTATGTAGTAGCGATGAACAAGATCACCAAAGACCGTTATCTGCCTACAGGACCGGAAATGGAACATTCGGCACAGATCTATGACATCTCCGGAGATAAAATGGAGCTGATCTACGATTTCCCAACACATGGTGAACCACACTACGCAGCAGGTTGTCCTGCCGAACTACTGGCTCCTAAATCTCAAAAGATCTATAGACTGGATGAGAACAAACACCCTTACGCAGTAACTAACCCGGCAGATGCCAGAGTAGAACGCAAAGGGAATGAAGTTCATATTTATATGAGTACCATACGCAGCCACTTCACACCAGATAATATTGAAGGTATAAAGGTTGGTGATAAGGTGTACTTCCATATTACAAATCACGAACAGGACTTTGACGTGCCTCACGGATTTTCAATGATAGGCCAGAATACTTCGGAATTACTCATCATGCCGGGGCAAACCAAAACCTCGATCTGGGAACCCAAACAGGTAGGTGTATGGCCATTCTACTGTACAGATTTCTGCTCTGCTCTGCACCAGGAAATGCAAGGATATGTGAGAGTATCTCCTGCATCTTCAAACATTAAATTATCCTGGTCACTTGGAGAAGATTAGTTTATTTTGAATAGGAAATATTTATTGATTAGTGATTGGTACTATTTCCTAAAGGCGGAAGTAATAAACTTCCGCCTTCTTTCTCAAATTTACCAAAACCAGGCTTTTAATAGCTTGTAACTTAAATTCAATTACCATGAAAAAAGCTAGTTTGATCATGATGATCGGTCCGCTTTTCTTATTAGGTCTGTATACTTTCCCATTATGGACCATTATGCTTGGAGCACCTCAATATCCGGATCCTCTAGGTATAAATATACATATAGACGGGATTCGTGATGTTAACGAATTCGATATACAAAATATAGATGGGCTCAACCACTATATCGGTATGAAAACACTCCCTAAGCCTGAAGAAATGTGGGAATTTAGCACCTTTCCTATGGTGATAGGGGTAATGATCGTTCTTGGAGTTGTTACCGGACTATTGGGGTACTTAAAAAAAGTGAATTACAAATGGTTTATCGGGTGGTTTGTGCTGATGTCTGTTCTGGGAATTCTGGGCATGTACGACTTCAATGCCTGGATGGTAGATTATGGAACCAATCTCGACCCGAATGCGATTATGAAACTCGCTAATCCAGACGGTACACCAATGACCTATAAACCTCCTTTATTTGGACATACAAAGATGTTGAATTTTGATGTTACCTCCCTCCCCGCTACCGGCGCATGGTTGATGTTTACAGGAATGATGCTAACGCTGTTCGCAGGATTTATCGGGTGGAAGAACCGGAAAACGATTTCAGTTAGTAAAACTTAAAATTACGTACATCATGAAAAGACTTATTGCCATACCTGTTCTCGCCCTGTTAATTTCCTGTCAGGTTAGTCCCGGGAAGATTGACTACGGAGAGCAATCCTGTCACTTTTGTAGAATGACCATCGTAGACAGGCAGCACGCCGCACAATTTGTTAACGACAAGGGTAAGACCTATAATTTTGATGCTACCGAATGCCTTATAAATTACCTGAGTGGTGTAGACGAAGAAGATGTAGGGTTATTACTTGTAAGCGACTACAACCTTCCCGAAAGTCTTATTGAGGCAGAATCGGCTACCTTTATTATTTCTGAAGAGATGCCAAGCCCGATGGGGGCAAATCTTTCGGCACTTAGCACTAAGGCCGAAGCAGAGGAGATTCTTCAGAATAAAAAAGGTAAAATTTATAACTGGAATGAATTGCTACAGTACTTTAAAGAACTTTAAAATGCTACAAATACACGACTGGATTAGGAAAACAACGTACAATGGGCTAACAGTTCAGAAAATATTTAAGACAGAAAACACCGAAACCCTGCTTATCACCCTCGAAAAAGATCACATCTTTCCCGAACATGTCTCCCCGGGAGATGCTTTACTTGTAATGCTGGAGGGCAGCATAAAATTTAATATACAAAAGAAGGAATATTCGATAAATTGGCAAGATTCCTTTACCTTTCCAGCTAACGAACCTCACTATGTCAAGGCCATGGAGGATTCTAAATTCTTAATTATAAGATAAGCAACTGCCACCAAAATTGAATTTCAAATATTACATATTAACCGCACTCATGTGTTTGGCTGCTGATCTCCTACTGGCCGATACCATTGTTGTATGTAAAAAATGTGAGATCAGTACCATTGTGGAAGGCGTAAAGATGGCTAGGGATTATGATACCGTGCTGGTGCGAAAGGGAACCTATAAAGAGGTGAATATACTTATAGATAAACCTCTCGTATTAAAAGGCGAAAATTATCCGGTAATCGACGGGGAACTTAAAGGGGAGATCATCACTATTACTTCTGATAATGTAACAGTAGACGGTCTTTTTATTATCAATGTGGGCACCAGTTACACGGTAGATTATGCGGCAGTGCGGGTGATAAAAAGTGAGAATTTTCTAATTCAGAATTTAGTTTTGGAAAAACTCTTCTTTGGAATCTACCTGGAAAAAGCCAGGAACGGACGTGTTTACCACAACAATATCATTGGCGATGCAGAGGAAGAATATAATTCGGGAAACGGAATACAACTCTGGTACAGTAATAACATCGAAATAGATCAAAATATCATAACTCATGTTCGGGATGGCATCTATTTGGAGTTTTCAGATAATTGCACAATAATCAATAACAGAAGTTCGGAAAATCTTCGTTACGGGTTACATTTTATGTTCTCAAATAATGATCTGTATTCCAACAATACCTTCGAAGACAATGGTGCTGGTGTGGCCGTAATGTTTTCGAAAGGAATAAAAATGTATGAAAATACCTTTAAAAACAACTGGGGGACGGCAGCGTATGGAATGTTACTAAAAGAGATCAACGATTCGGAGATCATGAGAAATACTTTTCAGCAAAATACAGTTGGAATAAACATAGAGGGATCTAATAGAATAACTTATAGTAACAACAATTTTATAGGAAACGGTTGGGCAATAAAATTTCGAGGTGCCTGCTATTTAAACAACTTTAAGGAAAACAATTTTCTTTACAATTCGTTCGATCTCTCTTACAATAGCAAGCTAAACGACAATAAGTTTGAAGGAAACTTCTGGAGCAGTTATACCGGTTACGACCTGGACAAGGACGGCGTGGGAGATATCCCCTATCGCCCTGTGAAATTATTCTCTTACGTTGTAAACAGAACCCCTGAAGCCATCATTCTCCTTCGAAGTTTATTTGTGGATATTATTGACTTTTCTGAAAAGGTATCTCCGGTGTTTACACCCGATAACCTGGTGGATATAAGACCCAGGATGAAACAAATTGTACATGATAGAAATTAAGAACATACACAAAAGATTTGGGAAGAACGAGGTGCTTCAGGGTGTCGACCTCACCATTGGGGAAAACCGAATTCTCGCTGTCCTCGGTCCCAATGGCTCCGGAAAGACAACCCTGATTAAAAGCATACTGGGAATGGTGATTCCTAATAAAGGAGATATATTTTTGGAAGGAAAATCTATAAAAAAGGACTGGAAATACCGGTCTACGATAGATTATCTTCCCCAAATAGCCAATTTTCCTCATAATCTTACTGTTCAGGAATTAATACGAATGATCAAAGATCTCAGGCGAAGCAGAAAAGCCAATGAGGCTCCACTTATCGAGCTTTTCAAGCTGCAACCGTTCTTAAATAAAAAATTGGGAAATCTATCCGGGGGAACCAAGCAAAAGGTAAATATCCTGCTTACGTTTATGTTCGACAGCCCAATCGTAATTCTGGACGAACCCACTTCGGGTCTGGACCCTATCTCCCTCATTAGACTAAAAGAATTAATCGCTTCAGAAAAAGAAAAAGGAAAGACTATTATTATTACCTCGCATATCATGAGTTTTGTGGAAGAGGTAGCAGACGAGCTTGTCTTCCTGCTGGAAGGAAAGATCTATTTTGAAGGAACCATTGCTGCCCTAAAGGAAAAAACCCAACAACCCGATTTCGAACACGCCATTGCGTCTATTTTAACCAAGAGTTATGATTAAGATATTGAAATACAGCTTTTACGATCTCATGCGTAGCCGTTGGAGCTACGTCTACTTTGTGTTCTATTTACTCCTGGGTTTTGTACTGTTGTTTTTAAATAACAATGTTAGCAAGGCTGTGATCACTTTAATGAACGTGATCATTATTCTAGTACCGCTAATAGGGACCATCTTTGGGGTGATGTATTATTATAATTCGAAAGAATTTACCGGTCTGTTGCTGGCCCAACCTGTAAAGAGGTCGTCCATTTTCCTGGGGCAATATCTGGGGGTTGCCCTGTCGCTCTCCATGAGCCTTATCATTGGTCTGGGAATCCCCTTTCTTTTCTACGGAATATTTCGCTCCGACGCTATCTGGGATTTTTCCCTGTTGCTAATAACCGGAACTTTTCTTACGCTCATCTTTACAGCCCTGTCGTTCAACATAGCTTTAAGTAATGAAAACCGGATCAAAGGATTTGGTTACGCGATATTGCTGTGGTTATTTATGGCTGTTATTTATGATGGATTCTTTTTGATGTCACTCATGATCTTTGAGGATTATCCTCTGGACACTTTTTCTCTCACAGCCACCATGTTCAATCCCATCGACCTGTCCAGGGTGTTAATACTACTCAAATTAGACATCTCTGCCCTTATGGGATACACCGGAGCTTTGTTTCAGAAATTCTTCGGAACCACTTTCGGGTTCTTCCTATCCCTAGCCGTTCTCATCCTGTGGGTGCTAATTCCCACCTGGCTTATTAAGATTAAAGCTAGTAGGAAGGATTTCTAATGTTCTAAGAAGATTTGCAGGGCTGCGCCCTGACTTTTATTAGTTTAAATAGTTTCTCTTTTCACTATTTACCACTAACTTCTCACTATTCACTACTCACCTTTAACAAATCACAATTATCAAAAAACAAATAATAATCAATGATCAATATTCAATATTTAAACTATTGGATATTGGAATTTATTTGAGATTTGATACTTGGTATTTGATTTTTCAATTTAAGTCCCGGACTTTTTTAGTTTAGATAAGGTCTCTATTCAGCATTCACTCCTCACCCCCCACTGTTCAATAAAAAATAGCAATAAACAATAGTAAATAGCTCAACTATAAATTCTTCTCACCACACACTTCTCCCGTTCCAATTCATTGAATTTTAAGGAATCGCCGCTGAGGCGCAATTACT
>CAJQNO010000199.1 GCA_905479745.1 uncultured Flavobacteriaceae bacterium
ACGAAGATCATATCTATATAACCAAATTCCAGCCCGAGGGCCGGGGTAATACTGGCAAAAGATGAAGAGAATATATCGTTAGTTTCCGCAAAGCGGAAGTTGAGGTCCATTTCGGCCAGTAGTACAAAATCGTAATGAAATACAAATTTGCGTGCTATCCCCAGTTGTAATTTGGGGATGGTGATCTCTGTGGTTTCCGGCAACTCCTGGTTTTGTCCCTCTACAGCCCCCGAAATAGTTGCAAATTGCTCTTCGTCTAAGGACCAGGCATTGAAGGTGGTTGTTATATCTCTTGCCATTAGGCCAAATCGCCAATCATTTCTCTCAAATTGTATTCCGGCATCAAGACCAAAACCCCATGAAGATGCGAAATCCCCGATCACCCTTCGAATCACCTTTGCGTTTACCCCAAAGTTGAGTCCGTCGAGCGGTAGTTTTCGCGCATATGAGAAAGTGACCCCATAATCGGCGGTAGAGAATAGACTTATCCTGTTATAATCGATATTTCCTTGTTCGTCTATTAGTTGTGTAGTGTTAAGGATATCATCCACGCCAAAACGTATAACCGAAAGGCCCACTGCAGAACGGTCGTCTATAGGCATGGCGAAACCAGCGTAATCGAAGCTGGCGATATTCGCGAAGTAGGAGGCATGCATCAAAGCGAGTTCGTTATCTTCAATATGGACCAAACCTGCCGGATTCCAATAGCCTGAATTAACATCCCTGGAAGAAGCTACCACCGAATTGGCCATACCAAATGCAGCAGCGTCAACCCCGATATTCATGAATTCATTGGAATATTTACGGGTAGTTTGTGCAGAAATCGTTGCGAAAAGCAACAAAAAGGCAACAAAAATGATCTTTTTCAAGCGATATATTTTCAGCAAATATCTTATTATTTTACAGAATAATAAACTATTAATTTCACTACATATTGTGCATAATAGCCTTTAGACGCAAATAGTTTGCTATTTTTACAGTATTCGTAAAAGCCATGGTAAAGCAAATCCCAAACATTATCACTTCCCTTAATCTATTATGTGGCATGGTGGCCATACTATTTGCAATTTCAGGGGATCTTATCACGGCTTCATTTTTTGTGTTTACCGGGATCGTTTTCGACTTTTTCGATGGCCTGGCGGCCAGATGGTTAAATGCTCAAAGCGAGATCGGTCTGCAACTGGATTCGTTGGCAGACGTGATTACCTGTGGCGTGGCGCCGGCGATAGTTATGCTGGAAATGATCCACATATCCATCAGTGGTGAACCAATGAATATCACCCAATCTATGGCCCTTGGTGGCTGGAACACTATTGTATTTAGTTATTTGCCTTTTACGGGCTTGCTCATCGCTGTGGCAGCAGCTTACCGACTGGCAAAATTTAATGTAGATACACGACAAACCGAGAGTTTCATTGGCTTGCCTACACCTGCGAACGCGATCTTCGTACTAAGTTTACCTCTAATTCTTCATTTTCAGCATTCGGAAGCCATTGAAGGGATTATCATGAATAAATGGTTTTTGGTAGCTACCACACTGGTAAGCTGTTTCATAATGAATGCCGAGGTACGATTGTTCGCCTTGAAATTCAAGACATGGGATTTTGGCAGTAACAAGATCCGGTATTTGTTTCTCTTGTTGAGTGTTGTGGCGATCGTGGCGCTACAGTTCATTGCGCTGCCTGTAGTTATTTTACTCTATTTTGCGATGTCTCTATTCTCCAGGAATTAGAAAGATAGTTTTTTCTTGCGAAGCTCGAAATTCTGACCCAAATACACTTTCCTTACCATTTCATCGGAGGCGAGTTCTTCCGGGATACCGTGTTTTAGTATACTACCTTCAAACATGAGATAGGTGCGGTCTGTAATGGCCAGTGTTTCCTGTACGTTATGATCGGTGATAAGGATACCGATGTTCTTGTCTTTTAAACGCGCAACGATTCCCTGTATATCTTCTACCGCCACGGGATCTACCCCCGCAAAAGGTTCATCAAGTAGTATAAAGTGAGGATCTGTGGCAAGGGCACGGGCAATTTCTGTTCGTCTTCTCTCCCCCCCACTTAGCAGGTCACCACGATTTTTACGGATATGGCCCAAGCCAAATTCCTCGATAAGGGATTCCATTTTTAAAAGCTGCTCTTTTTTCGAAAGCTTGGTGAGTTGCAGTACACTAAGGATATTGTCCTCTATGCTCAATTTCCTGAAGACAGACGCCTCTTGTGCCAAATAGCCAATACCATTTTGTGCTCTCTTGTACATTGGGTATTTGGTAATATTGGTACCCTCCAGAAAGATCTGGCCACCATTTGGTTTTATCAAGCCTACGATCATATAGAACGAAGTGGTCTTCCCGGCACCATTAGGACCTAAGAGCCCAACGATCTCACCCTGGTTAACTTCCACTGTGATACCTTTCACAACCTTTCGGCCCTTGTAGGATTTAACTAGATTTTCGGCGCGTAGTTTCATTTTTTCGTTTGACAAAGGCTAAAGTACGGTATATTTTTCCGCAGAAAAAAACTTTAAGATTTCTCTAAGGCTTCCCAAAATTCGTATGCCCTGCGCAGATGTGGGATCACGATCGTGCCTCCAATAAGCAGAGAAATACTAAGGGCTTCAACAACTTCCTCCTTCGGTATCCCTAATTTGTAGCAAGCTTCGAGATGGTAGCGTACACAATCATCGCAACGTAAAACCATCGAATTACCCAGGCCAAGTAGTTCTTTCGTTTTCTTCGGAAGGGCACCTTCGGCGAAGGCATTGGTATCCAGGTTAAAGATCCGTTTAATGATCTTATTGTTATCATTTAGCAGCTTTTCGTTCATTTTCGAACGATAGGCGTTAAACTCTTCTACTATATTATCTTGCATGGGCTTTTGCTTTTTTATTTTGTCGCTTTACAACTGCCTTCGAAATAAAGATACTTACCTCATAAAGGATCACAACAGGGATGGCCACAATTACCTGGCTGGCGATGTCTGGAGGTGTGATGATCGCCGAAATGATCAAGACGATCACCAGGGCGAATTTTCGATATTTTTTAAGAATTTCCGGAGTAACCAGCCCTATCTTGGTTAAGAAGTAAATAATTATTGGCAGTTCGAATATGAGTCCGCTGGAGAGTGCACAAGCACGTACCAACCCTATATAACTACTGAGGTCGAAATCGTTAAATACAACTTCCGACACCTGGTAGGTCCCCAGGAAGTTTATCGACAATGGCGTAACCACATAATACCCAAATAAAACACCCATAAAGAACAGCAGGGAGGCAATAAAGATAAAACCCCTGGCCGAACTGCGCTCATTGCGGTGTAATCCTGGGCTTACAAATCGCCAAAATTCGTACAATACGTAGGGGAAGGAAATAATGAACCCGGCAGTAATGGAGGTCCAGATATGTGCCGAGAACTGACCTGCCATGGTTCTACTCTGTATACGGAAGGGAAATTCGGTGGAACAGAAGCTGCCTTCAAAACCCAACAGTTTTGCACCTTCACAGAGCAGTTTATAGGTAGGGAAGGTGTCTTTTTTAGTAGGGCCGAAGATTAGTGTGTCGAAAATAAAATCCTTCATGATAAAGGCGACGGTTCCTGCCACTACAATGGCCATAGTAGAACGGATTAGGTGCCACCGGAGTTCCTCCAAATGTCCTAAAAATGACATTTCTTTCTCCGGGGATGTGCTTTTAGCTGCTGCCATTAAATAATTCCTTCTTTGGTAAGGTTGTGAATATGGACCACACCACAGTATTTGCCATTCTTTTCGGCCAGGATCTGCGTAATTCCATGCTTATCCATAAGTTCCATTGCCTCAATGGCCATAGCATCATTATTGATCTTCTTAGGGTTACTGGTCATAATATCCTTGGCTGTTAACCCTTTAAAATTCTCAACCTTTGTAAGCATTCTACGCAAGTCACCATCGGTAATAATTCCAACAATCTTATCGTCTTTTACTACGGCTGTTACTCCCAACATCTTTTCGGATATCTCTACGATCACCCTTCTTACATCGGTATCGGGATGTACCTGCGGCTGCTCATTAAGGGAAGTAAGGTCGCTAACGCGAAGATAAAGTTTTTTACCAAGCGATCCACCCGGATGGAACTTTGCGAAGTCTTTACTGGAAAATCCACGGATATCCAGCAAACACATGGCCAGCGCATCACCTATCACCAGTTGTGCGGTTGTACTGGTAGTTGGTGCAAGGTTATTGGGGCAGGCTTCCTTTTCTACATAAGCATGGAGTACGAAATCTGCCTGCTGTCCCAGGAAGGATTCCTTGTTCGAGGTAATGGCGATTAATTTATTTCCCCGGGTCTTTATTAGGGGTACCAGTACCTTAATTTCGGGAGTGTTCCCGCTTTTAGAGATACAGATAACCGTATCTCTTTGCAGGATGGTACCCAGGTCTCCGTGAATCGCGTCTGCAGCATGCATGAAGATTGCAGGGGTGCCGGTGCTGTTTAGCGTAGCTACGATCTTCGTTGCGATGTTTGCACTTTTGCCAATACCCGTAATGATCACACGACCATCCGATTTATATATATAATCAACCGCTTGCGCGAATTCTTCATCAACAAGGTCTGCCAAATGCAGGATAGCCTTACTTTCGGTCACAATTGTTTCTTTCGCTACTGAAATGATCCTCGATTCCTGATTCAAAATTTTACGCTTTTATATGTTTGTAACTGTTTAAGAAATTAGTATATTTAAAATGCGAACGTATAATCCTTAATACGTGACGCCCTTAACAAACCTAATTAATAGATACACTTATTCTGTAAAGGTTGCAAAATTACGATTGTTCCTCAGTTTTAACAATTATAATTCCCGAAACCTTACAATTAAAAGAATTAAAAGGTAAAGCAGCGTGGCTGAAATAGATATATACGCGGCACTGAAAAAGTTTTTTGGTTTCACGCAATTTAAAGGGCTACAGGAAGAGGTTATAAAAAGCATTCTCGCTAATCATAACACTTTCGTTATTATGCCCACCGGAGGTGGAAAATCCCTCTGTTATCAACTTCCCGCATTAATAAAGGACGGTACTGCAATTGTAGTATCTCCACTCATTGCTTTAATGAAAAACCAGGTGGATGCCTTGCGTTCTCATTCGCATGAGGAAGGTATTGCGCATGTTTTAAATTCATCGCTAACCAAGACCGAGATCAAAAAGGTGAAAAGCGATATCTCCGCCGGAATTACAAAACTCTTATATGTAGCCCCCGAATCTCTTACCAAAGAGGAGAATGTAGAGTTTCTCAATGCTGAAACAGTCTCCTTTGTCGCTATAGATGAAGCGCATTGTATTAGCGAATGGGGTCATGATTTCAGGCCTGAGTACAGGAATTTACGCACCATCATCAAACGAATAGGTGATAATATCCCTATCATTGGTCTTACTGCAACGGCTACGCCAAAAGTGCAGGAGGATATATTGAAAAACCTGGGTATCCAGGACGCTAATACCTTTAAAGCTTCATTCAACCGGCCCAATCTCTATTATGAGGTTCGCCCTAAGACCAAGAATGTGGATGCCGATATCACAAGATTCGTCAAGCAACATGAAGGGAAGAGCGGTATAATTTATTGTCTGAGTAGAAAAAGGGTTGAAGAGTTGGCTCAAACCCTGCAGGTAAATGGAATTAAAGCAGTGCCATACCACGCCGGACTGGATGCTAAAACGAGGGTGAAGCACCAGGATATGTTCCTTATGGAGGATGCCGATGTGGTAGTGGCAACCATCGCATTTGGGATGGGGATCGATAAACCCGATGTGCGTTTTGTGGTGCACAACGATATTCCTAAGAGCATTGAAAGTTATTACCAGGAAACAGGAAGAGCCGGCAGAGATGGGGGCGAGGGTCATTGTCTTGCCTTCTACAGCTATAAGGATATAGAGAAACTGGAAAAATTTATGAGCGGAAAGCCTGTCGCCGAACAGGAAATTGGGCATGCATTGCTGCAAGAGGTCGTTGCCTTTGCCGAAACATCTATATCACGCAGAAAGTTCATCCTGCATTATTTTGGTGAGGAGTTCGATAACGAGACCGGTGAAGGGGGTGATATGGACGACAATATGCGCCATCCCAAGAAGAAACACGAGGCGAAGGAGGAAGCTAGAAAGCTTCTAAGTGTGATCAATAAGACCAACGAGAAGTATAAGGCCAAGGAGATCGTAAATGTAATGATAGGTCATGTTAATGCAATGATCAAGTCCCATCGTACTAATGAGCAGGATTTCTTCGGAATTGGTAAAGACAAGCCCGTCGAATACTGGATGGCTTTATTGAGACAGTTGCTGGTAGCTAGATTTCTTCGGAAGGATATAGAGACCTATGGCGTGATTAAATTAAATGATTCCGGCCGTGAATTTATCGACAATCCTACGTCTTTCATGATGACCGAAGACCATTCGTTTAAAGAAGCCAACGACGATAGTATAGAGGTTGCGCAAAAAGGTGGAGGCGCTGTGGCAGACGACAATCTGTTCAACTTACTCAAAGCGGAGCGTAAGCGGGTAGCCGATAAACTCAGCCTCCCACCCTTCGTGATATTTCAGGATCCTTCCCTGGAGGATATGGCTCTAAAATATCCAATCACGATGGATGAACTTTCCACGGTTCACGGAGTAGGTGAGGGGAAGGCAAAGAAATACGGCGAATCTTTTCTGAAACTCATTAAAAAATATGTAGAAGAGAATGATATTGAACGGCCCGATGATTTCGTGGTGAAATCCACAGGTACCAATAGTGCCCTGAAATTATATATCATCCAGAATGTAGATCGCAAATTGTCCCTAAACGATATTGCTTCGGCAAAAGGCCTGGATATGCCAGAATTCATAAAAGAGATGGAAGCGATCGTATATAGCGGAACAAAGCTGAATATCGATTATTGGATCGAAGAGATCCTCGATGAGGAACAGCAGGAGGAGCTTCACGAATATTTTCTCGAGGCAGATTCAGACAAGATAGATGCTGCTATGGAAGAATTCGATGGCGACTACGACGACGAAGAACTACGGCTCTATCGCATCAAGTTTATCAGCGAAGTGGCGAATTAATAAGTTAATCAGGCTATTACAGATTTAATAAATAATCGGCTCGGTTCACATAATCATTCCATCCATATAAGGTCTTAACTTCATTCAGTTTGTTTTCTAGTTCAGACTGACTCATAGCTACAAAATCGAAGGCTACATCGAAAGGGGTCTCTGTTGGGATAAAAAATTGATCCTCAATATTCTCGTAGCCGAGTTCCTTCAGTAAAAAAATGACTCCCGCTCCAGTGTGATAGTACATGCGATGTCCGTAAACACTACGAACCTCACTCCAGTAGGTCAGTGTTTCAACATAATCTGCATACCCGTGAGTTGGATCTTCAATTGTATTGTTATTTAGTGTATGTAATGTTGAAAATACCTCTATGTAACGTGGGGTGCCCTCACCTTTTTCAATGTAAAATGCATGATGACGAATTAAATTATCGGGAGTAGGATCGATCTCGTTCAATGTATTCATAATACTTACATAATATTTGAGGTAATCCAGTTGTTTCTCAGGTTCTACGTGGTAGGCATCCTTCATCACATCAAACAAAAGTACAAGTAAAGGTAAAGTGTCCTCGTTTAGTGGAAATCGGCCGATGTCATATACACTTTCACCATTATCAAACAAAGGATATATGCTTTCTTGATTAACCCAACTGTGAAACAGTTCATGGAAAAGTAATGCAACATGAAAGTACCCATTTCTATTCTTGTATGTTAAATACCAGCTGTTAGCTGAAGGAGGATCTTTCTGATCATGCAGATAAATGAGATTTCCATTATAAAACGTGGTGGTATAGAATTGCAGATTATCTAGGATCTCACTTGCAAATTGATGGAGGGAATCATTTCGATATAATTTTAATGGCTCGAACTCTTCAAAAGAGTAAGGAATTTC
>CAJQNO010000200.1 GCA_905479745.1 uncultured Flavobacteriaceae bacterium
ATCTTCTTTCTTGTTTCACTTCCTTTATCCGGAGCATATAGGACACCTAAGGTTAGACCTACGGCTGCTCCACTTAAAATTCCTGCAATTAAATTCGTGTTATTTTTCATAATGTTTTTAGTTTAATAGTTAATAATTAGTTATTGTGAAATATCTTCTGCTGCATCTTCAACCTCATCGGCTACATCCTCTACAGCGTCTTCCACTTTTTCTCCTGTTGTTTGTTCTCTACAGGCTGCAAAGGCCATAAGGAACATGGATAGAAACAGTATTCGTTTAATAGTTTTCATTGTTGTTATTTTTTTGGTTAATACTTTTACTTCTTCACTAGCCTGGTTAGGAGTGATAGAACAAAGAGCACGATGAAAATGTAGAATAAGATTTTAGCAATTCCTGCAGATGCTCCTGCAATTCCTCCGAATCCTAGGATTGCGGCGATTAATGCGATAACAATAAATGTGATGGTCCAGCGTAACATAGTTAAAAGTTTTAAAGTTTAGAGTGTTCTTTCCTTGTCCTACCTGTGCAGGTAGGATGGCTGAGGTCTATAAATTTTTATGTATTTAGTTGGCTGAGATGGCCTCTTCAGAGGCGTCTTTAATCAGGCTCAGCCCGGTATCAAATTGTAACGTTCGGATTGGGAATGGTATATTGATACCTTCTTTATCAAATGCTTTTTTAATTTCAATAATCCCTTTACTCTTCGCACGTAGTTTTTCAATTCCACTCTCAGAGTCCACCCAATAGCGGCATAAAAAATTGATGGAGCTGTCTCCGTATGAAGTATAAAAGAACTCTACTTCGTCTGGCGATTCTATTTGATCGAAACTATTCGCGATGGTTTCTTTAGTGATCTTCTCTACCTTTTCCAGGTCGCTCTCATAACCTACACCACACTCTATCATGATACGCATACGTGTAGTTAGGGAATAGTTCTTTATAGGGTTATCAATTATTGTTTTGTTAGGAATGATCACCATATTATTGTCTGCTTCCTTCAGTATGAAATTATTTAGTTTAATTTCTATTACTTCACCAGCAAAACCTGTGGTTTCAATCCAATGGCCTATTCGTATATTTTTTCTGAAGGAAAGGGCAATACCTGCCACAACGTTTGAAAGTGTTCCCTGAAGTGCCAACCCTATAACTAGTCCGGAAATACCGGCACCGGCAAGTAGAGTATTTAAGGTTTTACCAAGATCCATTACACCAAGGGCGAGGAATAGTCCGCCAAGAACTACTATAACGGCAGACACACTACCTATGAGTCTTGTAACAGATTTTTGTTCAATATATCTTCCTGCGATCCTGCGGGCAAGTTTACTTACAAATCGACCCAGGAAGTAGGCAACAACCATAACAAGTAATGCCACGGCAAGATTTGGTAAGTGTTCTACGAAGGTTGTAACCCATCCTATCAATTTATCTGATAGGTCGTTGAATGATTTGGTAATTTGCTCGTACATGATTATAGATTGTTGGTTAATGACACTATTTAATATAGGTCCATATCAAATTTTGTCAAGTTGTTTAACGAGCTTTAACCAAACGTTGAACATTTTAACATAAAACTATGTTAAAATCGTTTCAAAATTGTTAAAGAAATAACCTAAAAGATTAAACAAAAATGTGTTACAACAAATCTAGAATTCGTTCGAGAGCCATTCCGCGAGATCCTTTTACAAGAAGATTGCCGTCTTTGAAGTGTTCTGATTTCCAGAAGGTTTTAAAGTTTTCAAAGTCTTGAAATGTAGTAATGTGCGAGGCAGTACTATGAGTATTATTGAAATTTTCTCCAATAAGATATATCTTGGCAAAAGGATGTTGTTCCAGGTAAGTTACTATTTTCTGATGTTCTGTAGATGCATGCTCTCCCAGTTCGAACATATCTCCAAGAATAAGGATCTTGTTCTCTCCTTTGGCCTGACGGAAATTTTCCAGCGCGGCTAGCATGCTGGTGGGATTTGCATTGTAGGCATCCATAATGATGTGGAAGTCATTCTTTTCAATGATTTGAGACCTGTTGTTCTGGGGAGTATAGCCCTCGATGGCAGTTTTTATATTTTCTTCTGAAACATTAAAATATTGACCGATTGCTATTGCACTGGCAATATTATGGAAATTATACAGGCCGATCAGATTACTTTGAATGCTAATTCCCTGGTATGCTAACTTTAAATAACCGGATGCATCCTTTAAGATGACGGAACAATCGAAATCACCACTTCCGAATGTAAATCTTTCCATATCCCCTGTGAGTGCTATCTGCTTATCATCATTTCCGTTTACGAAAACCAACTTTTCGTTATCGTTTAAATACTTGTAGAGTTCAGATTTACCCTTAATGACTCCTTCCTCGCTTCCGAAGCCTTCTAAGTGTGCTTTACCAAAATTGGTAATATAACCGTAATCGGGTTGCACTATGGCGCTAAGCTGTGCTATTTCATTGAGGTGATTTGCTCCCATTTCAACAATTCCAAATTCGGTCTCTGTGGTCATGGATAGCAGGGTAAGGGGTACTCCAATATGATTATTCAGGTTGCCTATAGTGGCTGTAGTTCGGTACTTTTGTGATAAAACGGCATGTATTAGCTCCTTGGTGGTTGTTTTGCCGTTACTTCCGGTAAGGGCAATTATGGGGACTTTAAGGTAATTTCGATGAAAGGTGGCTAATTTCTGAAGTAAAACCAGGGAATTCCCATGCAATATGGTTTCTCCGGTATTTTTATGTGCCCTGATATCGTCTATCACTACCTTAAACGCACCTTTGTCAAGAGCTTCCTGGGCAAATTCATTTCCATTGAAATTTTCACCTCTAAGGGCAAAAAAAAGGCAATTGGGTGTAATCTTTCGGGTATCGGTACAAATTCCACTGCTTTGCAGAAAAAGATGGTGTAAGGTTTCTATTTTCAAGGGCGGCTTATATTCAGAAAAATAAAGATATAAAAAACCCTCCTAAAAAAGCCGAAGCTGCCTCGGAGGGTTTCCTAATTTGAAACTAAGTGTTTTTAATCTCTTGGTCTTTTACCTTTTTTGCTTTTCGAACCAACTCTGGACATCGCACATCTAAACCCGATATAATCGGTGGCCATATCTTGTGGGAAGTATCGTCTTTGGGCCGGATCCAACCAGTAATCACGATCTCTCCAAGACCCTCCTTTGTACACTCTTACTTCATTATCAATAAGTGTAGTACGGTTGGAAGCCTTGTCATACTGGCGCTCTAATTTTCCTGTGCTATCCGCATAAACAGTATGTTTAGGCGAATTATACATGCGTTTAGTATCGCTGGTTTCACCTTGGTTGTACTCATCGGCAAAGGACTGATAGTAACGGGTTGATCTAGGGTCTCCATCACGGAAATCCCTGTTATCACTCTCCGAAAATTGAGTTCTAAGATAGGTTTCTTCTTCATCCACAGGAACCTGCAGGATCTCTCCAGGCAGATTTCTGGCAATGATCTTACCGTTAGCCAGAGTATCGTATACAATAGAATCTGCGGTTACAATTTTCACTTTACCATCTTCGCCAATAGCGTTCTTGGTATAAACATTACCTCGATAGTAGTTAAAATCGTTGAATTCGTCGTCTACAATAGGTCTGTATACATCGGCAACCCATTCGGCTACATTACCGGCCATATCATATAGCCCGAAATCGTTTGGTTCAAAAGACTTCACCTCGGCAGTAATATCTGCACCATCATCACTCCACCCGGCAATACCACCGTAGTCTCCATCACCTTGTTTGAAGTTTGCTAATTGATCACCACGGCTTCTTCTCTTTCCAGAGCGCGTATATTGACCATCCCATGGATATTTCTTTCTTCCACGGTATACATTGTAATTTCTTAATCCTACTAATCCCAGCGCCGCATACTCCCACTCAGCTTCGGTGGGTAGTCTGTAGTCTGGTAATAAGAGTCCGTCCTTTCTCTGAACGTAAAGGCCGGTACTATCTTCGTTTCTTTTTAATAATGCTTCCGAACGCTTACCACCTCGTGTGATCGAATCGTTACCTCCATAGGTCATAGAAGGTGCATTGAGATAAGTGTCTGTACTGAAGGTCTGGCCGGCTTCTACATCATATCTCGCATTTCGCGTGGTAAAGCCTTCTTGTTCTAGGATAAGTTCGTTTACACGATCTGTACGCCAGTTACTAAATTCCACTGCCTGTATCCAACTTACACCTACTACAGGATATTCTGCATAGGCCGGGTGGCGCAGGTAATTATTGGTCATTACTTCGTTATAACCTAAACGGTTTCTCCATACTAGGGTATCCGGTACGGCTCCGTCATAAATTCTTCTGTAATTTTCATCGGTTGGTGGGAACACTGCTTTGATCCAATCGAGATACTCAAGGTACATTAGATTGGTAACTTCGGTTTCGTCCATATAAAAGGACTGAACGTGCTGTTGATTTGGGGTGTTATTCCAATCGTGCATTGGGTCATCCTGAACTCTACCCATAGTGTAGGTACCGCCTTCAATGAAGACTAAACCAGGGCCTGTTTCCTGCTCTTTTGCTTTTGGATTGTACTGTAAACCACCTTCTTTGGCGTTCATTTTCCAACCAGTCGCTCTGGAGCTGTTTTTGTAGTCTCGGGACTTGTTACAACTCGTAAAAAGGGCGGTTGCAACTACTGCAATAAATAGCTGTAATGCTAAGGTTTTTCTCAAGTTCATAGTTTCAAATATGAAAAAATTGGGTTCGCAATATAGTAATTAACGATAAAAGTGCAATATTATTTTAAATATTAATAAAGCGTAAGGGCTTGGTGGTAATACCGACCTCAAATGGTAACGCTTAAGATTTGATTTTATTACATTTAGATTTTTTTGTAAAATCTTTGATTCCTCTTTCATACTAAGCGTATATTTAGCACGTTAATTGTTATGATGAGAAAAGTAGTACTCCTTAGTGTTCTGTGTACCCTTCCCGTTATGCTTTTTGGACAGTCCAAATCGGTTAAAATAGACTGGGGAGATAAGAATAGCAGCCAGCCTTCCTTAACTACCAGTACCGATTTTACTAATCTTCAGAAGAAAAATAACGAATCCCATACCTTAGAATTGGAGGGAGAATGGGTAATGTACTCGCAGATATGGGAGGATACCAGGCCGGTGAATCCAAACTCGATTAGAGTGGCCGGAATTAAATACGGAACTCTCAGTGCCGATGAATTATCAAGGATTGATAGATCTGTTCTACCATCCAAGCTAACATATACCTTTAATAGTACTTACTCAAGGGATAAATTATATACTGCGTTCACCATTGTACCTGTTATAAATGAAAATGGTACTCTTAGAAAGATCGAATCCTTTACCATTAATTACTCCTACCGTACCGATCGAGGCGGTACAAAAAGAATTCCTATTACCAATTCGGTGCTGGCTTCCGGTTCATGGTATAAATTCCGAATTGAAAAAACCGGGATACACAGGGTAGATAAATCCTTCCTTGATAATATAGGAATGAATACCGATGGAATCGACCCCAGGACTTTAAAGATATATGGTCATGGAGGAGATCCTTTACCCGAACTGAACGCCGAAAATACCGAGTACGATCTTCCTCAAAATGCTATTCAGGTGATAGGAGAAGAAGATGGAAGTTTCGATTCGGGTGATTTTATCCTGTTCTACGGAAAAACAGCTGGGTTTAATTCAGAAAACCCCACAAATATCAATCCGTATAGCGATGAAACCTACTATTATATAACCGCTGGAGGAGATCCCGGGCTTAGAGTACAACCCATGATAGAGCCTTCGGGAAATCCTACTGTAACGATCAGCAGCTTTAACGACTACCAATTTCATGAAGAAGATGCTATATCCCCTGCATTGGTTGGAAGGAAATGGTTTGGGAATCGATTTGATATAGAAAGTGAGCAGAGTTTTGAGTTCAACTTCCCGAATATCGTACCGGGTTCGGAAATGGAAGTCGATATCAAGGTGGCCTCGGCCAGTGACATTGCTACCTCAATGGCTATATCTATAAACGGCACAAGCACAAACCCCTTGATTTTTTCACCTATCGCAGACCCAAAATTACTCGATCTGCGTGAGCTGGTTTCAACCTTCCCTTCCAGCGGTGAGAATGTAAAAGTAGACCTTACCTATAATAACGCAGGAAATCCGGCAAGTATTGGTTACCTGGATTATATCCGCATTGGAGCCCTACGACAACTTAACGGAACGGGACAGCAGCTTTCCTTTCGTTTCAAGGATGCTGCTACTTTGAGTGGGGTGGGGGAATATCAAATTGCAAATGCGAGCGCATTCTCTCAAGTATGGGATGTAACAGATAAAGGCAATATTACAAGAAAGTTAAACGAAGGAGGTAATGCTACTTTTAGCTTCAAGTCTACTATGGGTACGGTGCGGGAATATGTTGCTATCAATCCGGCCGATTATTTTACACCAGTACAGGCAGCTCAGTCTGTAGTACCTAACCAGGATATAAAAGGTACCATCTTTAAGGACGAATCTGGGAATTTTAAGGATGTAGACTATATTATAGTAACGCCTTCCTTTTTACTCCAACCTGCTTTACGCCTTGCCAGGTATCGAATGGATAGCGACGGGTTGAACGTAAAAGTGATACCACTGGACAAGATATACGAAGAGTTTAGTTCGGGACAGCAAGACATTACCGCAATTAGAAACATGGTAAAGTATGTATATGATAATGCATCATCCCCAGAAAAACGGGTAAAGTATTTGTGTCTCTTTGGTGATGCGTCTGTAGACTATAAGGACCGACTTTCCAACAATACCAATATAGTGCCCGTTTATCATATATACGATCGGCAAAATCAGGTAAGTACTTTCCGCTCTTATATGAGCGATGAATATTATGCAATGATGGATCCAGAGGATGGTACGATGGCTTTAACCGATATGTCTGATATCGCCACGGGTCGAATCCTTGCTGATAACGTATCCCTGGCAAATACGCTTGTGGATAAGATTATTGAGTACGATTCTAAAGGGTCTTATGGGAACTGGAGGAATAATTTTGTACTAATTTCGGACGATGCTGATAGTAGGGGGGATTCCAGGTTACAGTTCGATCTGGACGATCTTGGGGATGATATCTCAGCTGAGAAGCCCTTCATCAATGTGAAGAAGATACATATGGATGCGTACCAACAGCAGACTTCAGCCGGGGGAAATCGCTATCCCGAAGTTAACGAAGCAGTGAGTAATGCCTTGGAAGTAGGAGCCCTGGTAGTAAATTACTTTGGGCATGGGGGAGAAGATGGTCTGGCTAAGGAGTTTGTATTTACTAAAGACCAGGCGATCGAACTTCAGAATAAAGGAAAGTACCCGTGTGTGGTGACTGTTACCTGCGAATTCACGAAATTCGATAATCCCTTACGTACAACAGCAGGAGAACTTACCTACTGGAACAGAAACGGAGGTGCTATAGCACTCATTACTACAACCCGGTCCATAACTGTAGGTACCGGGGTAGAATACAATATACAATTGGCTCCAGAGCTATTTGGTTTCGGAACTAATAATATAAATCCACCGGCAGAAGCTTTGCGACTTGCGCGTAACCTGTTACCCAGAATTGATAGGTATGTTGTGTTCTTTGTAGGAGATCCGGCGATGCACTTAGCCTTTCCGAAGCAAAAAGTAAGACTAACCACTCTAAACGGAGTGCCTATCGAGCAATCTACCGATACCTTGCAGGCATTAAGTAGAGTACGACTAGGAGGAGAAGTAGTAGACGAAGCCGGAAATTTACTGAGCAATTATAATGGCGTACTCGAGGGAAAGGTATACGATAAAAATGTGGATCGGCAAACCCTGGGGAATGATGGAACAAGAGAAATTTTACCTAATGGGGATCCGGGTCCATTAATCATAATGGATTTTATCACCCTTGGAGAGATATTGTTCAATGGGCAGGCTACGGTGACCAACGGGACATTCGAATTCGAATTTGTAGTGCCTAGGGATATACAGATCCCGGTAGATACGGGAAGGGTAAGTCTGTATGCCCAACGAAATGAGCAACTGGAAGATCAGACAGGATATGATCTTCGGCTGAGGGTAGGCGGGCTTAACGAAAATGCGCCGGAGGATAATGAAGGGCCACTTATAAGTCTCTTTATGAATGACGAGAGTTTCGTTTCCGGTGGAATAACAAATAATGAACCCATACTTATTGCCAAGCTCGAGGATGAGAATGGTATCAATACTGCTAGTGGAATTGGTCATGATATTACAGCTATTATTGATGGAGATGAGGCCAACCCGTTTGTCCTGAACGAATACTATCAGGCGGAGGTAGATGATTTTACAAAAGGTAAGGCCACCTATAAGTTAAGGGATCTCGAAAAAGGGCTACACACCTTAACATTGAAAGCCTGGGATGTGTACAATAATTCGTCTACCATGGATATTCAATTTGTAGTGGCAGGCAATGACGAACTAGAAGTGACCCGGGTACTTAATTACCCCAATCCTTTTGTGAACTATACCGAATTCTGGTTTAACCATAACAGACCTTTCGAACCACTTGAAGTACAAGTGCAGGTATTTACTGTGACGGGGAAGGTGGTTTGGACTAAAAATCAGATAGTAAATACCGATGGATTCCTCTCCAGAGATATAGTATGGGACGGCCTGGATGATTTTGGAGATAAAATTGGAAAAGGTGTCTATGTATACAAGCTTACGGTGAAATCTACGTTAACTAACCAGCAAATTGAAAAATTTGAAAAACTGGTTATCCTATAAAATTTAAACTATATTTGTCGAAAATTAGAACCTCATGAAGAAAATTTTTATCCCAATATTCATTTGTCTATTTGTATTTCAGGCAGTTGCTCAGGACAATTCCACTGCGAATCAGCGAGTAATTACCACCGCAGTTCCATTCGTATTAATTGCTGCTGATGCACGTGCCGCAGGTATGGGGGATATAGGTGTTGCTACTTCTGCAGACGCCTTTTCTCAACAGTGGAATCCTGCCAAATATGCATTTGCCATCTCAAAGCAGGGTGTTGGTATTACGTATACGCCATATTTAAGTCAGTTAGTAAACGATATATTCCTTGGAAATCTAACATATTACAACAGGATAAACGAGCGAAGTGCTATTGGAGCGAGTTTGAGATACTTCAGTCTTGGAGATATCGAACTACGCGAAACCATCGAGCAAGATCCACTTATCCAGAGTCCTAATGAATTTACCTTCGATGTATCCTATGCGCTTCGTTTAAGTGAGCGTTTTTCGATGGCGGTTGCCGGGAGATACCTACGCTCAGACCTGAAGATTCAGGCGGCTAGCGAGGATGCTTCAGCAGCGAGTTCATTTGCTGTGGACATTGCCGGTTTTTATCAGTCTGAAGAAATCGCGTATAACGATTTCGACGGTAGATGGAGAGCTGGTTTCAATATTTCTAATGTGGGTCCAAAGATCAAGTACGATGAAGTTGGACAGGAAAACAACCTTCCTACCAATTTGGCATTGGGTGGAGGATTCGATTTCATCCTGGATCCTTATAACAAAGTGGGTGTTAATGTAGAAGTAAATAAATTACTGGTTCCTACACCACAGGATTTCGACGGTGATGGAGACATTGATGCAGAGGATGACGAAGAGTACGAAGCTATTAGTTTCTTTTCGGGGATGTTTAAATCGTTTGGAGATGCTCCCGATGGATTCTCTGAAGAATTAAAAGAATTTACCTGGGCTCTGGGAGCGGAATACTGGTATCAGGATGTATTTGCATTTCGTACAGGTTATTTCAATGAAAGTGACCTGAAGGGATCCAGAAAGTTCCTTTCATTAGGAGCCGGATTCAGGTATACAGCCATAAATATTGATATCTCGTATTTATTCTCAACTTCCAAAGTAAGAAGCCCGCTTGAAGGGACACTTCGATTCGGACTTACCTTCAACTTTGGGGACGAGTACGACGAATACTAGAACATTGAAAAAACATAAACTGGAGACATATCTGGAGATCTACGATTCGATTTCAGAATTACCGGATAGCATCCAAAATTTAATAAATAAGGCGCAGCAGGCAAGAGATAATGCCTATGCGCCTTATTCGCGTTTTAAGGTGGGCGCTGCGCTCGAATTGAAATCGGGTCAGATCATAACAGGGAATAACCAGGAGAATGCGGCATTTCCTTCGGGTTTGTGTGCCGAAAGAGTAGCTGTTTTCCATGCGGGGTCTAATTACCCAAACGAGATTATTACAAGTCTCGCTCTCACCGTTAGGTCACTTCAGAAGGAAATAAACAAACCAACACCGCCTTGTGGTGCCTGCAGGCAAGCTTTGGCAGAATATGAAGTAAAGCAAGACAGCCCAATAGCTATCTATTTTATGGGAGAGACAGGTAAGGTAGTTAAAGCAGCCTCGGTTAGAGACCTTTTGCCCCTGGTTTTCGACAGTTCGTTCCTGGAATAAGATCCTGGGAATATCTACTAAATCGTTTTCGGTTTTTTTTTAATCATTTGGTTTTTTCTAGTCCTTCAGAATATAGTATTTTTGTTATTCGCGAAATTTATATCGGATCTTGGATTTGGTATAAGCATACTTCAGTAAATGAAAAAAATTACGAAACAAACGTATCTTCAGTGGTATGAGGATATGCTCTTCTGGCGCAAGTTTGAAGACAAACTGGCACAGGTATATATAAATCAAAAAGTGAGGGGATTCCTCCATTTGTACAATGGACAGGAAGCCGTTTTAGCCGGAGCCCTACACGCTATGGATCTTACTAAAGATAGAATGATCACTGCCTATCGTAATCATGTGCAGCCTATAGGCATGGGTGTGGATCCCAAGCGTGTGATGGCCGAGCTCTACGGAAAAGGAACGGGTACTTCGCAAGGATTGGGAGGCTCTATGCATATCTTTTCTAAAGAACATCGTTTCTATGGAGGTCATGGTATAGTTGGGGGTCAAATACCTTTGGGTGCGGGCCTGGCGTTCGCCGATAAATATCATGAACGAGACGCCGTTACCTTAACTTACATGGGTGACGGGGCAACCAGACAAGGATCCTTACACGAAACTTTCAATCTCGCGATGCTATGGAAATTACCCGTGGTATTTTGTGTGGAGAACAACGGTTATGCGATGGGAACTTCTGTGGCTCGAACTGCCAATCATACCGATATTTATAAACTTGGATTAGGCTACGATATGCCTTGTAAGCCAGTAGATGGTATGAAACCAGAAGTGGTTGCCAAGGAAATGGATGAGGCAATTTCACGAGCGAGAAGAGGAGATGGTCCAACCTTCCTTGAGATTCGTACGTACCGATATCGCGGACACTCCATGAGTGATGCGCAACATTACAGAACCAAGGAAGAAGTTGCAAAAAAACAAGAAGAAGACCCAATAGATTATGTGCTTCACCATATTTACGAAAAGAAGTGGGCGACCGAAGACGAAATAAAAGTTATAGATCAGCGGGTAAAGGATAGGGTGAGTGAGTGCGAAAAATTCGCAGAAGAGTCGCCATATCCGGAGAAGAACGTGATGTACGATACCGTTTACGAGCAGGAAGATTATCCTTTTTTACCTCATAAATTATAAACTATGGCAGAAATAATAACCATGCCGCGCCTTAGCGACACCATGGAGGAAGGAACAGTAGCAAGCTGGCTGAAGAAGGTAGGCGATAAAGTGAAGGAAGGTGATATACTTGCAGAGATCGAAACAGACAAAGCCACCATGGAGTTCGAGTCGTTCTATGAAGGGACCTTGCTCCATATTGGTATTGCTGAAGGAGAAACTGCCGAAGTGGATAAATTATTGGCAATTATTGGGGAAGAAGGAGAGGATATTTCTGGATTGCTGAATGGTAACGCAGAAGCCGAAAAATCTGTAGAAGAAAATACCGAAGCTGCAGCCAAGGAAGAACCTGCCAAAGAATCGGCTCCATCTGAAGATTCTAAAATTCCTGAGGGTGTGGAGATCATTACCATGCCTCGCCTTAGTGATACTATGGAAGAAGGTACAGTAGCAAGCTGGCTTAAGAAAGAGGGAGATAAGGTGGAAGAAGGCGATATACTGGCCGAGATAGAGACAGACAAAGCCACTATGGAATTTGAGTCTTTCTATTCTGGAACTTTATTAAAAATTGGTATTGCTGAAGGAGAAACAGCTAAGGTGGATGCCTTACTGGCTATCATTGGTCCAGCAGGAACCGACGTGTCTGCTGTAAATCTAGCCGCAAAACCTGCCGAAGCACCCAAAGAGACAAAGAAAGTTGTGGCGCCGGAATCCAAACCACAAGAACAACCGGCAACAGAGAATAAATCTGTAGCGGTTAGCCAATCGACTTCATCAGCAAATGCGACTGGTAGGATCTTTGCATCACCGCTCGCTAAGAAATTGGCCGAGGAGAAAGGCATTGCGTTGTCTAGTGTACGTGGTTCTGGAGAAAATGGCCGAATTGTAAAGCGTGATATAGAGAATTATCAGTCCACAGCCGCAGGAGTGGCAGCTTATGTTCCGGTGGGAGAGGAAAGTTTTGAAGAGACCACAAACTCACAAATGCGCAAGACGATCGCCAAACGTCTTGGAGAATCGAAGTTTACTGCTCCGCATTATTATCTAACCATAGAATTGGATATGGATAACGCCATCGCATCCAGAGCGGCTATTAACAGCGATCCGGATGTGAAGATCTCTTTTAACGACATGATCGTAAAAGCGTGCGCTATGGCTTTGCGAAAACATCCACAGGTGAATTCGCAATGGGATGATAAGGTGACCAGGATCGCTAAGCATATTCATGTAGGAGTTGCGGTAGCAGTTGATGAAGGCCTGGTAGTTCCTGTGCTGAAATTTGCGGATAATATGACCTTCTCGCAAATTGGAGCGGCAGTTAAAGAACTGGCTGGTAAAGCAAGAGATAAAAAGTTAACTCCAGACGAGATGCAGGGTAGTACTTTTACAGTATCTAATCTGGGTATGTTCGGGATCAAGGAATTTACTTCTATTATCAATCAGCCTAATTCGGCAATTCTATCTGTAGGTGCCATAGTAGAAAAACCTGTTGTAAAGAATGGAGCTATCGCAATTGGGAACACGATGACGGTAACTCTCGCTTGCGACCACAGAACCGTGGACGGAGCAACGGGGGCTAAGTTCTTACAGACCTTGAGACAATTTATAGAGAATCCTGTAACTATGTTCGTGTAGTTCAGGACAAAGTTAAATCAATCTACAGGTCCCGCATTCTCCATTAAGGAAGGTGCGGGATTTGTTTATCTTTAGAAAATGAAGAAAAATATAGTTATCACTGGGACGAGTCGCGGTATTGGTTACGAATTAGTAGGACTACTCGCCAATACCGAGCACAATATTCTGGCACTATCTCGTAATGATGTACCCGTTTCCGGTATGGAGATCTCCAATTGCTGGTGCTTCCCATGCGATATTACAAGTGAAGGAGATATACAAAAGGTATCCGAATTTGTAAAATCAAAATGGGGACGAGTGGATATCTTAATCAATAATTCCGGGTATCTGGTCAATAAACCCTTTGCGAAACTAACTTCTCACGATTTCCTGCGGTCCTTTGAAGTAAATTTATTTGGTGCGGTAGCAATGACCCAGGCTTTACTCCCATTTATGAATAAAGATGGCCATGTGGTGAATATTAGTAGTATGGGGGGTGTACAGGGGAGTACAAAATTTCCCGGACTTGCCGCTTACAGTAGTAGTAAAGGTGCATTAATAACATTAACCGAGGTATTAGCTGAAGAATATAAGGAGACCGGACCTTCCTTCAATGTACTCGCCCTTGGGGCAGTTCAAACCGAAATGCTTCAGGAAGCATTCCCCGGCTATAAAGCCCCGGTAACGGCAAAGCAAATGGCAAGATATATTATGGAATTTGCCTTGAATGGGGAACAATTTTACAACGGAAAATTAATGCAGGTATCAAGTTCTACTCCCTGATGCATGACAGAACTTTTAGCAAAATATATACCGACGGCTGCGGTTAATCCCGTGTTCGAATTGATCAAGCGACACAATGTTCATCTCAAGATAGTGAACGAAAGGGTTACCAGGCATGGAGACTATAAAAAGCTTACCAATGGTGGTCATCAGATCACTGTAAATGCAAATCTGAACAAATACCGTTTCCTTATCACGTTGGTCCATGAAATAGCACATTTGGTTGCCTTTAAGGACTATGGGCGAAGCATAAAACCCCATGGAAAAGAATGGAAGCATGTGTTTCAGCAATTGATGTTACCCTTTATACGCCCTGAGATATTTCCTTCATCTCTTTTACCCCTGCTGGCTATTCACTTTAAGAATCCGAAGGCCTCAAGCGATACCGACAGCAAGTTATCCCTGGGGTTAAAGGCCTACGATCCGCCTAATGATAAAAACTATATATTTGAAATACCATACGGAGGCACTTTTCGGTTATATAATGGAAAGATGTTTAAGCGTGGTAATAAACGGGTTAAGCGCTATGAATGCCTTGAACTTTCCACGGGTAGGATCTATTTGTTCAATCCCAATGCTGAAGTTGAATTTATTAAATGAAAATGAAGACTGATTATTATGCTGTGATCATGGCAGGTGGAATTGGCTCACGATTCTGGCCGGTTAGCACCCGTCGTTTCCCTAAGCAATTTCACGATATGTTGGGAAGTGGCCAAAGTTTACTTCAGAAAACATTTTCGCGCCTATCACAAGGTATCCCGGAACGTAATATAAAGGTGTTAACCAACCAAAGTTATAAAGAGCTGGTACTCGAACAGATTCCCGGGATGGCTCCGGAACAGGTTGTTCTCGAACCCGCCATGAGAAATACTGCGCCTTGTATCTTACTAAGTGCATTGAAGATCCAAAAGGAAAACCCCAATGCACTAATGCTCGTTGCGCCTAGTGACCATTGGATAGAAGACGAAGAGGCTTTTTTGAATGATGTTTCACAATGTTTTGAGGCATGCAGGGAAAACGATAAATTGTTAACCCTAGGTATCAGGCCTTCGTTTCCAAATACGGGATATGGATATATCGAATACGATGCATCAGATACTTCAGAAATAAAAAAAGTACTTCAGTTTTGCGAAAAACCGGAATATCAAACTGCCAAAGAATTTGTAGAAGCAGGGAATTTCTGTTGGAATGCCGGAATATTCATCTGGAGTGTAAAAAGCATAATTCATGCTTTCGAGCAGTATCTTCCGCAAATGTTTAAGTTGTTTAGCGACGGCGTGGAGGTGTTAAATACATCGATGGAGAAACAATTTGTAGATGATCATTATGCCCAGGCCGAAAACATTTCTATCGATTATGGTATCCTGGAAAAGGCAGACAACGTCCATATGCTTGAAGCAAGTTTCGATTGGAATGATCTGGGTACCTGGGGTGCTTTGCACGACAAGTTGGAAAAGGACGTGAATGGAAATGCGGTTGTGCGGGCAATTCCGTATACGAAGGACGCCAGGGGAAATATGATATATTCCAGTTCGGAAAAATTGATCGTAGTAGACGGTATAGAGGATTATATCATAGTAGATAAAGACAGCGTACTAATGATCTACCCGAAGAATAAGGAGCAAAACATTAAGAATCTTTTAACCGAAATATCGCAAAATTTTGGCGAAAATTATACGTAAATGAGCACATCAGAAAACAGGCCTACCGGTAATGCCTCTGAAGAGGAGCAGTTTGAGCATTTAAAGCTTTCAACCTGGGCCAGTCTTAAGAAATTCTTCGGCGAGCTTTTGGATATTCGTTCCGATACAGACCGCGATGCCACCATCGACGCTGTAAAAAAGGACATATCCTTTAAAGGTCATAACGCCTGGATTCTTATTTTCTCCATTTTCGTAGCGTCTATAGGGCTTAATGTTAGCAGCACGGCTGTAGTTATTGGTGCCATGCTTATATCACCACTAATGGGACCGATTGTTGGTGTAGGGCTGGGTGTGGCAATTAATGATGTTGAAATGCTGAAGCGATCTCTAATTAACCTGGGCGTTATGATAGGATTAAGTGTGATGACTGCGTTTCTATATTTTAAGGTGTCGCCACTTACCGAAGAAACCCCAGAACTTCTGGCCAGGACCGCGCCTACCATCCTGGATGTGCTAGTAGCTATATTTGGCGGCCTGGCACTTATAGTCGCCAAGACCAAAAGTGGAACGATCGCCAGTGTGATCTTTGGTGTTGCTATTGCTACCGCTCTTATGCCACCGTTATGTACGGTAGGGTATAGTCTTGCTGTTGGGAACGCCGAATACGCTATGGGTTCATTCTATCTATTCTCCATTAATACCGTTTTTATCGCCTTATCTACCTTTATTGTAGCAAAATTGTTACGATTCCCTTTGGTTCGATATGCCAACTCTAAGAGAAGACGTTTTATTGCGCGTGTAGCCTCATTGATAGCGCTTATTGTTATGGTTCCAAGTGTGATCTTGTTTTTGCAGTTACTGGACCAACAGGTATTTGAGAACAATACTAAAGACTTTGTACGGGACGTCATCAACTATGAAGGTGCCGAGGTTGTTAAGTTCACGCATGATTATCAAACCAAGGAGATCGAGGTTTATTTAATAGGAAGACTAGTGCCACAGGGACAGATCAATAAATGGATGACTACCTTACAGGAAACAGATAATTTAGAAGGAGGAAAATTAACCATTTACCAGGGAACGGATCAAACTGGTGAATTGGCCGAAAAATTATCCAACGACCTGAAGCAGGACATCCTGGAAGATCTATATGTTAACAATCAGAAAGAATTAAAGGATAAGGATCTGCGGATCGAATTTCTGGAAGATGAGATCACAAAACTAAAAATAGAAGAAATACCATTCGCCAGCCTCAGCCAGGAGGTTAAGATAAATTACGACAAACTAAAATCGTTTAGTTATTCTAAACGTGTGATGACCAATTTCAGCAGTATAGATACAATTCCTGTATTCCAGGTAGATTGGGACCGTTCACTAAATTCCCGTAGTAGAACTGAAAACAACCAGAAACTTGCTAATTGGTTGAAATTTAAACTAAATCTCGACACCTTACTGATAGAGGAACGATAAAAAAAGGCGCTCATCGAGCGCCTTTTTTGTTGAAATGTTTGTTCGATATTATCTTTTTACGAACTTATAGCTTTGTTGAGATCCTTCTATTTCCAACTGAACAAAGTAAACACCACTTTTAAGGGAATCTACATTAATCGTGTTCTCGGAAGAAATAGTTGTATTCATTACCACCTTTCCGGTTACATCCACTACAGAAACCTTTGTATTTTCAAGTCCATTGAGTGAGAAATTAAGAATGTCTGAAGTAGGATTAGGGAAAAGATTGATCCCTTCCTTTTGGAAATCGGTTACCGCTAGTACATTGTCTCCTTCAACGAAAATATGTTGTTCATTAATATTAGGATCGTTAATCACATCAATAATGCCTGAAGGCCACTTGATAATGATCTGGTCGATACTGGTAGCGGTTCCAATTCCGAAATGAGCTACCAGGGAGTTCATATGACTAAATCCTTGCCCTGAACGCACTTCACGAATTTGCATCCCCCAGTCGCCGTAAATTTCTATACGAGCGCCAATCCCGTTATAGTTACTTTGTACACCTTCCAGGCCTATCTTCACCCAGTTGTTCGAGTTTCCATCGTTAATCCACAGATCACCGTTATTAACCACATCCAAGAATCCGTCTCCATTAAAATCGCCAATCCCTCCTTCATCAAATGGAAGGTCGATTCCCGTAAAGGTTAGATCGCCATTGTTTAGATAAAGTTCTTTAGACAATTCAGAAAAGATATCAACAAATCCATCGTTGTTAAAGTCACCAGACTGGTTTTCCCAGGCACCGAGATCGTTGGCATCTATTCCAGTTCCTCCAATTATGTCGGTAAAAACACCTGTGCCATCATTAAGCATAAATCTGTTCTGGAAATCGTGATTTACTATAAAGGCGTCGAAATCTCCGTCGTTGTCAAAATCCTCGAAAACAGTAGACCATGACTGTGCATTGTCTCTCATATTGATCTCGAGGGCATTCTCGGTAAAGGTACCGTCACCATTATTGGTATACATAGCATTATCGCGATCCGGATCTCCCGGAGACGCACCACCTCTACATTTTGTTAAGTACATATCACTGTCTCCGTCATTATCGTAATCCACCCAAATAGCAGCATAGTTGCCAGGTCTGTCCAGCGTTATGATCAGGTTTTGATCTAAAGTCATGGTTCCTGTGCCATCATTTCTATAGGGATGGCTTAAGTCCACATCATGACATACAAAACTGTCTAAGTCTCCATCATTATCGATATCGCTCATTGTTGAACGCTGACTGAAGATAAATTCCGGGAAGGTAACTTCGGTATAATCGCTTCCATTCACGTTGGCATATAAGAACGAAACACGCTGACCGTTACCGAGAACAAGGTCGTTGTATCCGTTTTCATCAAGATCACCCGCAGCTACACTCCAGTTAGGCACATTGGAAATAGGCACAGTATAAAATACCGAATTGAAAGTTCCATCTCCAACCTGATAATCGATTCCTACACCATTGGCAGAAACCCGAACGTAATCGTCCATCCAGTCGCCATTCATATCAACGGCGATTTCGGAATTATCCGGATAATTTGCCAGAAGATTACCCTGGTTTGTAAAGGTAACCTGAGCAAAAGATGCCACTGAAAACACCATAGACAGGCTAAAAAGTAAAATATATTTCATGTGTAAATTTTTTAATAGCGTTAAAAATAATGCAAAAATCCATGATTTCCACTAAGATAGCTTCAAAATTTAGCCCTCTTTTAGTTGAACTTCTCGAATTTTCTTAAAAAGATCGGAAGAATAGACAAAGTCTGTTACATCTTTATTATTGGTTTTGAAGATATCCTGGTTAGATCCTTCCCATACCAGATGGCCGTGTTTTAGAAGCACAATATTTTCCCCTATTTCCATTACAGAGTTCATATCATGCGAAACTACCACTGTTGTGATGTTGTTCTCCTTAGTGATCTCCTGGATAAGGTTATCGATCACCGTTGCGGTATTAGGGTCCAGACCCGAATTAGGTTCATCACAGAATAAGTACTTGGGCTTGTTTACGATTGCTCTAGCAATGGATACTCTTTTTTGCATCCCACCCGAAATCTCTGCCGGAAACTTCGAATTTACATTTTCTAAATTTACCCGAGCCAGCACTTCATTTACCCTATCCAGCATTTCTCCGCGCTTTTTATTGGTGAACATTCTTAACGGGAACATCACATTTTCTTCGATGGTCATAGAATCGAATAAAGCTCCTCCCTGGAACAACATACCAATATGTTCTCTTAGATCGCGCTGTTCTTCGTCGTCCATATCGTGTATGGACTTATCTTCGTAGAAGATCTTACCTTCATCTGGTTGAAACAGCCCAAGTAAGCATTTTAAAAGTACAGTTTTACCACTTCCACTGGCCCCAATAATCAGGTTGGTGCGTCCTCTTTCAAATACGGTCGAGATTCCCTTGAGAACCTCATGTTCTCCAAAACTTTTATGAATGTTCTCTACATGTATCATCAGCTTAATAACAAAGTGGTTACTATATAATTTGTGAGGATGATCAATACACTGGTCCACACAAACGAATTTGTACTTGCCTTCCCTACTTCCAGAGCTCCTCCTTTCATAAAGTATCCCTGCCAGGAAGGTACCGTTGCCAGGATAAAGGCAAAGATAAAGGTCTTTATGAAAGCATAAGTTAAATGAAATGGCTCAAAGGAGTCCTGTAGGCCGGTTACAAATTCGCCGGGCGAGGTAAAACCACCATATACACCGGCCAAAAATCCACCGAAGATACCAAGGAACATAGAAAGTGCTATCACGAAAGGATAAAAGAGTAGTGCAATAATCTTGGGAAAAACCAGATAATTCAGCGAATTGATTCCCATAACATCTAGAGCATCTATTTGTTCGGTGACGCGCATGGAGCCCAGGCTCGAAGTAATGAACGAACCCATTTTTCCCGCCATGATGATAGAGATGAAAGTGGGAGCAAATTCGAGGATCATAGATTGCCGGGTTGCAAAGCCTATTAAGGATTTAGGGATTAATGGGTTTTCGAGATTCAGTGCAGTTTGAATGGCTATAACGCCCCCTACAAAAAAAGATATGAAAGAAACTATTCCCAGGGAACCAATGATAAGATCGTCAATTTCCTTAAAGATAAGTTCTCTAAGAACAGACCCTTTGGTAAATCCACTGAAAACCCGTTTCAGCATTAAGAAATAGGAACCAACGTCCTTAAGAGCTCTAACAATTATCATTCTATGCTAAAGTAACAAAATTAACCGATTGTTAAGATGGAATCGTTTGGGCAAAAAACAACTATTTCTTTTGTAATAGAGCCATCATTTTATGAAATATTTCTGTGTTCTCATAAACTCCGTTGAAGTTAGATGCCCCGGGGCCATAAGCAAATACAGGGATCAGGGTTGCCGAATGTCCCCCGGTTGAAAAGGTGGGTTTGATAGTATTGTAATCGTTTTCACCAGCAGCGAGCGTAAATCCACCAGTTTCATGATCTGCGGTTACGATCACCAGGGTTTCGCCATTTTTTTTAGCAAAGTCCAGGGCTACACCTATCGTTTTGTCGAAATCCAACTGTTCTCCTATAAGGTATTCGGCTTCATTTCCATGGCCTCCCCAATCGATCTGAGATCCTTCCACAATGAGAAAAAAACCTTCTTTGTTGGCAGAGAGGTAATCTATACCTAGTTGAGTACTCTTTGGCAGGAAATCGCCACGACCTTCGATCATCTTTGGCATGGCATTATCTGCAAGTAGTATAAGCTGTTTCTTTTTGGAGACTTTATCTGGTAAAGTTTCAGTATGAATTTCGAAGTTATTTTTTCTGAAGTCTTCGAACAGGTCTTTTCCATCCTCACGCCTATTAAAAAACTGACTTCCACCACCAGCAATAAAGTCTACCTCGCTTTTCACAAGGTTTTCCGCTATGGCTTCGTACATACTTCTTTGGAAAACATGTGCATAAAAGGCAGCAGGCGTAGCATGCACTATAGAAGAGGTAGAAATAACCCCTGTTACATAGTTCCTTTTAGATAATAATTCAATAATAGTGGGAACCGCATCGGTATCAGGATCCACTCCAATGGCCCCATTATAGCTTTTGACACCACTTGCAAATGCCGTTGCGCCTGCGGCCGAATCGGTAACTAATTCGGCTGAAGAAGAGGTTTTTATTAGTCCGATATTGGTAAATCGTTCGAAATTTGAAGTTTCATCATTGTAATAAAAACTGGCCGATACCTGGCTTAGTCCCATCCCATCGCCAATAAGCAGGATTATATTTTTTGGCTTTTTTTGGTTTGCTATCGGACTTTGCGACCATCCTAGCGCGGATATACATAAAAAGAGGAGAATAAAAAGATTTTTCATTATTTTTTAATTGAGCTCTAATTTATAAAGAATCGGACCGTATATTCGTTAAGGGGACGTTATAATTTAGAGTAGTTTTCTTCGGATATTACGCCAGCGCAATGTTCGTATAAATTTTCCTTCCGCAGGAGAAACCAGATAGTTGTTTTTTTCAGAAATAAAACCCTGTAAACAAGTTAAGAAGTAACTAAGGCTATTTTTTTTCCAGGCTAATTTTATGGCGGCGATCAATATTAGCAAAAACCCATATCGCATTCTTTTAAACGCGGCTCCCTGTAAATGGCCCGACCGTTTGGCGTAAGCTGTGGCTGTTGGTTTTAAGTGTTTTACTTGTAACGATGGAAGTGTTTTTAGTTTCCAGCCGTGATATTGAGCAAGTAATTCATCTATAGTGTCCCAGCCCATCGCTTTTCTTAGCCCTCCAATATCATGCAGACATTCTTTTCGATAAGATTTTAAGGCGCCTCGAACGTGATCTTTCCCTGTTAGATCTTCAAGTTGCCAAGCTCCATTCTTTTCGATATAACAAAAACCACCGGCAACACCTACATCTTCAGAGTTTTTAAAAACTTTGGCCACTGTTTCAAGATAATTGGAAGGAAAGATAAGATCCGCATCAAATTTACAAATCACATCAAAATCTGTGTTCAGTTTTTCGAAGCCTTTGTAAAACGCATTGATCACTTTCGAACCAGGGGCATGTGCTTCAGAAGAAATAACAGAGACCCCTTCTATAAATGAGTATCTGGCCGAATATGCATCAATGATACCTTGTGTTCCGTCTGTAGAATTGTCGTTTACCACCACGATCCTGGATGGTTTCAAAGATTGATTTACCAGCGATTCTAGCGTTTTTCCTAAGAACGCTTCCTCGTTATGAGCGGGTATGACGACATAAAATATCACCGGGTTCTTTCGGCATAAATAAGATAGTAGCGTGGTGTAAATCTTCTAAGAATCGGCCTTATACCTACTTTTTTAACTGGATTGGTAAATTTCTCACGTTTTTTAATACGCCAGCCTGCTTTTTCCAAAAGCCAATCGAATTGCCAGTCTTCAAATTCGTGGTAATGACGATCTCTTTCATCTGTTTTACTTCTGTAAGCCGATGCAAACCAGAGTTTAAGAGGTACAGATGCCACCAGTTTTTTAGCCTTTATATCTTGTAATACATTGAAAGGAGAGACAAGATGCTCGAAGATCTCGAAGGCTGTCACCACATCGTAATCCATAGATTTTACTGCGGTTGTATCGAGGTCCAGATCTTCACCCGAGGTATTGGTTACGTTAAATCCTTCCTTTATCAGAATCTCCGAAAAAGGGTTTTTCACACCAAGATCCAGGATTTTATCTTCTTTGCTAACAAACTGTTGTAAAAAATTGAATGTGTATGTATAACGCTTTTTAGGATATTTACCTTCGTACATTACACTCTGTATACAATAGCATTAATATTCATTCCGGCGCCTACACTGGCAAAGATTACCACATCTCCCGGGTTAACTTCATGATCGTCGAGTTCACGCTTTAACACCAGGTCGTATAATGTGGGAACGGTAGCAACACTGGAGTTTCCTAATTTGTCTATGCTCATTGGCATTACATCGGCAGGAGCTTCTTCACCATACAATTTAAAGAAGCGTTTTATAATAGCTTCATCCATCTTTTCGTTAGCCTGATGGATAAAAACTTTTTTCACTTCTGAAATGTCACAACCACTCTCATCCAGACATTGTTTCATAGCTCCTGGTACATTGGTAATTGCGAATTCATAGATCTTTCGTCCGTACATTTTTATATAGCGACGGGCGTCTGTTAATTCCTGGTTATTACTCTCTCCGAAATAAATAAAATGAGCCTCATCGTAAGCATAAGTAGCGCTAAGGTGAGATAAAATACCGCTGTTAGTATCGTCTACAGATTCGATCACCGTGGCGCCGGCTCCATCACTATAGATCATAGAATCCCGGTCGTGCTGGTCGATAACTCTCGATAGTGATTCGGCACCTATCACCATACATTTTTTGGCCATGCCGCTTTTAATATAGGCATGCGCCTGGATCACACCTTCCACCCACCCGGGGCAGCCAAATAGAATATCGTAAGCAACACAGCGTGGATTTTTTATTTTCAGTAGATGCTTAACTCTGGATGCAATGCTGGGAACCGTATCGCTTTGATGCGTTCCGTATTTTACGTCTCCATAATTATGGGCTACTATTATATAATCCAGATCTTCCTTATCGATATTCGCATCTTCTAACGCTCTCACGGCTGCAAAAAGCGCAATATCCGAAGTTGTCATATCATTCGATATATATCTCCTTTCCGATATGCCTGTAATCGCCTTGAATTTCTCAATAATTACTGAGTTCTCATGACCAAATTTGGTTCCGTCTTCATTGTAAAAACTATGCTGCTCAAACTGATCGTTTGGAGCCACACCTTTTGGAATATAACTTCCAACCCCTGTTATTTTCGTACTCATAATTCAGTAAAGTTTTGATAAAAATAGGTAAATGCGTTTATGCAAGCTTAATTTGCGTTCATAAACGGTTGCACATGGCAAAATTACAGCCTTTTACTTAAATATACTTAAAATATAGGCTTTATCCGAAGGTTTGCCGTGGCAAACTGCATTATTCCGACTTATGCTTCCATAAAAGATTCGATGGGCTCGCAGGTACAGATAAGATTCCGATCACCATAAGCATCATCTACCCTGCGTACTGAGGGCCAGAATTTATTCTCAGAAATATATTCCAAAGGAAATGCTGCTGTCTTTCTTGAGTATGGTAGGTCCCAGTCATCTGAAGTAACCATGTCCTGTGTATGAGGAGCATTTTTTAGCACATTGTTGGGATCATTAGTATTTACCTGGTCGATCTCCTTACGAATGGATATAAGTGCATCACAAAATCGATCTAATTCCTCCACGCTTTCACTTTCGGTAGGCTCGATCATCATAGTTCCCGCCACTGGAAACGAAACGGTTGGTGCATGAAAACCGTAATCCATCAGCCGTTTGGCAATATCAACCACCTCTATACCATTTTCTTTAAACGGACGGCAATCGATAATCATTTCATGGGCTGCCCGCCCATGTTCACCTGTATACAACACTTCGAAATGCCCGTGAAGACGATCCTTGATATAATTGGCATTCAGGATGGCGTACTGTGTAGATCTTCGTAAGCCTTCCTCACCTAACATACATATATACCCGTACGATATTATGCAGGCTAAGGCACTTCCCCAGGGCGCTGCTGAAATAGCACTGATTGCCTTATCACCACCGGTCGGGATCACGGGATTAGATGGTAGGAAGGGAAGCAGTTGTTCGGCCACACAGATAGGTCCCACCCCGGGACCACCACCACCATGT
>CAJQNO010000201.1 GCA_905479745.1 uncultured Flavobacteriaceae bacterium
AACAATAGTTGGGGTCATGGAGCTTAACATACGTTTATGTGGTGCAATAGCATTGGCATCGCCGCCCGTAAGTCCGTATTCATTGGGAACCCCTGGTTTCGCGCTAAAATCGTCCATTTCGTTATTTAAAAAGAACCCCAATTCCTTAACATAGAGTTTCGAACCGTAGGCAGAATTTAGTGTGGTTGTGAGGGAAGCGGCATTCCCGTATTGATCGACGATAGAGAAGTGGGTGGTTTCGGTGCCTTCGCTAATGGTTATGGTTCCAGGTTTAATTGTTTCTGAAGGGGTAGCGGCTTCGAAAGAAAAGTTATCCATTCTTCGGTTTAAATAATACTGCGAAAGCAACGAATCCACCGGGATGTCAACAAAATCCGGGTCACCCAGGAAATCACTTCTATCTGCGTAAGCCCTGCGTTCCACTTCGGCCAGGATTTGGATGTATTTCCTGGTATTGTGTCCATAATCCTTAAGTGGGTAGGGTTCCAGCATTTTCATAGCCTGAGCCAGGCAAATCCCACCGCTGGAAGGCGGTGCCATTGAGATGATATTTAGATCTTTATAGTTGAATTGTATTGCTTCTCGCCATTCCGATTCGTAAGCAGCCAGATCTTCCATCGTAATAATACCTCCTCGTGTTTGGATAAAATCCACCATTATTCTAGCTGTTTTACCATTGTAGAATTCGTAAAGGCCGTTTTCCGAGATACGTGTTAGGGTTTCCGCCAGAGCGGTATTTGCAAATAAATCGCCGGCTTTTACAGAAGACGAATAAATGGTTTCTTCACCTGTGACCTCCAGGATCTCTGGTCCGTATTTTTTAAATCTTTCTATCTGTTTTTCGGTAAGTAGAACACCTTTTGTTGCTAGTTCTATTGAAGGTTCGATAAGCAATTCCATGGGTAAGGAACCCAACTTGTCATGAATGGCATATAATCCAGAAATAGTACCCGGAACCCCTACCGACAGCGCTCCTTTCTTACTCTTATCCCTCATAAAATTCCCTTCAGCATCCAGATACATATCCCTATGTGCTTTAATGGGAGCTTTTTCTCGAAAATCTATGCTGCCAATCTCACCATACTGAGTTCGATATACCAAAAATCCGCCACCGCCAAGATTTCCTGCGTAGGGATAAGAAACGGCGAGCGCCAGTTCTACAGCAATGGCAGCATCGTATGCATTGCCGCCCATTTTCAGAATATCAACCCCAATTTGAGAGGCTTCTTCCCGGGCCGAAACGACCATAGCATTCTCTGCCATAACACCTTCAATAACCGTGGTGGTGGCCTGCTGTTTGGGTTCTGTCTTACAGCTAACTACAAATAATAATAGTAACAGGTACAAGAGTTTGTTCATAGTTCTTGAAGTTTATGTTTGGTGTAGGTAATTAGATCATCGAAAAAGGAGGTGAACTCGGCTTCAAATTCATCGTAGAATTCTTCCAGTTCCAAAACGGCAAAATTCATTTTAGATCGATTTTTGGTACGTACGTTCATTTGTGAGAGTATGGTGCTTATTCCTTGTACGCTGGCATAACTTAATAACCAGTTATCTGATATCATATAAGGCATCATTCGCTGGATTCGTGCTGGCAGGATCTCAAAATTATCCCGTAGTAAGTTATAGAAGTTGTTCGCGTATTCATCCAGAGGCAGGTCATGATAATGTGTCCAGTTTTTAGCCAGGAAATGATCGTATAAAATGTCTACGATCACTCCGCTGTAATGACTGTAGTTCTGGTGAAGTCTTTTGGTACTTTGTCGTACGGTGGGGTGTGCATCGGTATAACTATCTATGGCACGGTGTAATAGGATACCTTTCTGAATTTTCGGTGGATATTTGAGATAGCGTTTTCCCTTTATTCCATCGGCTATAAAATTGCCAAGTGTAATTCCTTCGTCATCGCCCGAAAGATAAATATGTGCGAGAAAATTCATTAGCACAATTTACAAAAACGGACAATGAATATTAGGTATAAAAAGTATCTTTGTTGCAAATTTATCGGAAGCATGACCCTAATCAAATCTATATCTGGAATTCGCGGAACTATCGGCGGAAAACAGGGCGAGAATCTTACTCCTTTAGATGCCGTAATGTATGCAGCAGCCTATGGAGTTTACATTAAAAAACAACGTAATAAAGAGAATTACAGGGTAGTAGTAGGGAGAGACGCCAGGATCTCGGGAGAAATGATCCAGCAACTTGTTATGAACACTCTGGTAGGGCTGGGAATACATGTGATCGACCTTGGCCTTTCCACAACACCTACTGTAGAAATGGCCGTTACTCTGGAACACGCAGACGGGGGCATCATCCTCACTGCCAGTCATAATCCAAAACAATGGAATGCCCTTAAATTACTGGATCACAACGGAGAATTTCTAAATGCCAAGGCCGGACAGCAGATCCTGGACCTGGCTGCTTCAGGAGATATTATTTTTTCTGAAGTAGATGAGTTGGGCCGTATTACTGTGAACGATGCCTATATCGATATGCATATAGACGAGATCCTGGATCTGCCATTGGTAAATAAGGACGCCATTGACAAGGCAAATTTCAGAGTGGTTGTGGACGGAGTGAATTCAACAGGAGGGATTGCCGTACCGCTTTTACTTGAAGCCCTGGGCGTTCATGCCGTAAAATTATTTTGCGAACCTACGGGTCACTTCCCACATAATCCCGAACCCTTAAAGGAACATTTAACAGACCTTATGGAAAAGGTGGTGGCCGAAAAAGCCGATTTTGGGATCGTAGTGGACCCCGATGTGGACCGACTCGCATTTGTGGATGAGAATGGCGAAATGTTTGGCGAAGAATATACCCTGGTTGCAGTTGCAGATTATGTGCTGAAACACAAAAAAGGAAATACGGTATCTAATATGTCTTCTTCCCGGGCCTTGAGGGATGTAACAGAAAAACATGGAGGTAATTACACGGCAAGTGCAGTAGGAGAGGTGAATGTTGTACAGATGATGAAGGACACCAATGCTGTGATAGGCGGCGAAGGAAATGGCGGGATCATCTATCCCGAGCTGCATTACGGACGCGATAGTCTGGTAGGGATTGCTTTATTTTTAAGTCATTTGGCTGAAAGTAATGTTTCTGTAAGTGAACTTCGGAAAGGGTATCCGGCATATTTCTCGAGCAAAAAGAAGATTCAGCTTACGCCGGAGCTAGACGTAGATAAGATCTTACAGACTATGGAAGCTAAATACGCTTCCGAAGAAATAAATACTATAGACGGTGTAAAAATAGATTTTCCTGAATACTGGGTGCACCTTCGAAAATCGAATACAGAACCTATTATAAGGATATACACAGAGGCAAGATCGCAGCAGGAAGCCGATGTTATTGCCGACAGGTTCATCGGCGAAATAGAATCGATAGCGAATAGTTAAGATTTAGTACTTTTACATAATTCGTCATGTACAATGCTTAAGACAACTGAAATATTAGGAACTAAATTGGAGGCATATTTCGCTGCTTTCAGAAAGAATATTCTGGGCATTGACCAAACCTTCGATTCGCCCTTTGGCACCAAAAATATTGTGTATACAGACTGGACCGCCAGTGGCAGGCTATATGGGCCCATAGAGGACAAGATGATCAATACTTTCGGACCGTTTGTAGCCAATACCCATACCGAAACTACGGTTACCGGAACCACCATGACGCACGCCTATCACGAGGCCCGTTCCATAATAAAAAAGCATGTGAATGCCGGGAAGGACGATGTGCTGATCACTACTGGTACAGGGATGACAGGTGCGGTGAATAAATTTCAGCGGATCCTGGGACTTAAGATTCCCGAACAGGTTAAAGATCAATTGATCATAAAGGATAAGGACAGGCCGGTGGTTTTTGTTTCTCATATGGAGCATCACAGCAACCAGACTTCATGGTTAGAAACCATTGCTACAGTAGAGGTTATTCCTTGCGACGAAACCGGATTGTTTTGTTTGGATAATTTAAAGAAACTTCTGGAGAAATATAAATCGAGAGAAATTAAAATCGCATCTATTACCAGTTGTTCTAATGTTACCGGGTTAAGAACCCCTTATCATGAAGTAGCCAAATTAATGCATAATCACAACGGACTCTGTTTTGTTGATTTTGCTTGTTCGGCCCCTTATATCAACATCGATATGCATCCCGATGATCCCGAATCCTCTTTGGATGCTATCTTCCTTTCCCCCCATAAGTTTCTTGGTGGGCCGGGCACTACAGGAGTACTTATCTTCAATAAAAAGTTATATAGCAATCTAATTCCGGATTGTCCCGGAGGTGGAACCGTAGATTGGACCACTCCCTGGGGAACACATAAGTATATCGAGAACATTGAAGCACGAGAAGATGGAGGTACACCAGGGTTTCTTCAGGTGATAAAAACATCCCTTGTAATTAAGCTCAAGGAGCAAATGGGTGTTGAAAATATTATGAAACGGGAGGAGGAACTATTAACATACATCTTCGATCGTTTGGATGCAGAACCGGCAATATCAATACTTGCGGGGCAGCATAAAAACCGATTGGGAGTGATATCGTTCACCATTGGCAACCTGCATCACGATCTAGCTGTAAAGATGCTAAATGACTATTACGGCATACAGACCCGAGGTGGCTGCAGTTGTGCTGGTACTTACGGACATTACCTTCTCGGGATCGATCATGAGAAATCTGACGAGATCATAGGAAAAGTAAATGCAGGAGAGCGCCTCATGAAACCGGGATGGGTTCGACTTTCAATACACCCAACCACAACCAATGAGGAGATAGAATATATCTGTAACAGTCTGATCGAGCTAGCAAAGACCTACAAGGAATTATCTGCAGATTACGAATTTACCAACGGAAAGTTTACACATAAATTAGAATCTAAAGCACCATATTCGCCCTTAGATCCCAGTTGGTTCGAACTTTAATTTCTAAGTTTCCATCGCTTGTGCGACCAAAGATAATACTCTGGAGCAGCCTTTATCTGATACTCAATTTCGTTTAAGAACGCCCGAGTAATCTCATAATCAGGGTATTCCGAAGGATCTTCGGCGAGGAGGACAAAGGACGCGCTATAATAACCGCGTTTTACTTTATTAACCTTTAAATAAACAGAAGCGAAATCCAGTTTTTTTGCCAGCTCTTCCGAACCTGTGAATACAGGTACATCTATACCCATAAAGGTGTCGCGGTGTTTAAACGCGCCAGGTTTTGGTGTTTGATCGGCCAGAATAAGGGTCATAGATTTAACATTTTCCTTGGCAAGCCTGAATAAGACCGGAACAATTTTTTTATTGGTGACGATCTCTGCTCCGTAGCGGCCGCGGATCTTTTTAACAAGTCGGTCGAAGGATTCGTTACCCAGTTTCTTATATACCGCCAGACCTTTGTATTGGATCTGTTTTCCCAGGATCCCACTCCATTCCCAACTGGCGTAGTGGCCACATAGTAATAAGATGCTGCGATCTTTATCATAAAGATCATGGATGAGTTCGAGATTCTTAAATTGAAACCGTTTTCTTATTTCCTTTTCTGAAATCGTTAGATTTTTAATGGTCTCGAAGATGATATCACACAAATGCCGGTAGAATTTTCTTGCGATCGTTTTGCGTTCACTTTCCGATTTTTGAGGGAATACCAACCGAAGATTATCGAGTACTACTTTTTTACGATAACCAATTACCCTGTAGGCAATAAAAGATAAGATATCCGATTTAATATACAACAATCGCATTGGCAAGACGGATGTTAGCCATAAAATTGGATAGATAATCAGATAAACCAGTCGCCGCATAGGTTATTTTACAGCAAAACTAACTAAATTTATTGCATTGTTATCACGAATCTACTTCAGAAACTATTATGCAGAATATACATCCGGCTACAATTGTAATAATTGCCGCAAACATTATAATTTCATTAAAGGGATTTAGCGATTTTTCGTTTTTCGAGAAATACAAATTCAATATTGCCGGAATTCGCCGTGGAGAACAAATACGCATGTTCTCATCGGGCTTTTTGCACGTAGATTATGCGCATCTGCTTTTTAACATGCTCACTCTTTACTTTTTCGCCAATGTTGTTATTGGTTCTATTGGGGTCACAAAATTTGTACTGATCTATCTCGCGAGCTTGATCGTTGGTAACTTATTGTCGTTCTACTTCCATAAGGACGAGTATCACTACAGTGCGGTGGGAGCGAGCGGAGCTGTTACGGGAGTGTTGTATGCTGCCATTTTGTTTTACCCGGACATGGGGTTGTTTCTATTCTTTATTCCTATTCCGATACCCGCCTGGATATTTGGAATTTTATACCTACTTTACTCTATATACGGGATGCGTTCCAGACATGGCAACATTGGGCATGATGCCCATTTTGGTGGTGCGATAGCGGGCTATTTGCTAACGATAGCCTTTGTTCCTTCCTTATTGGAAAGCAGTTTATGGATCGTTGGATTGCTTGCTGTTCCAATCGTATTATTGTTTATCTTACATAGGCTAGGTAAAATTTAAAATTTATTGAAAAATGAGAAATTTAGTAACCATAATCATCTTATTAATAACATGTACCCTTATGGCACAAGAAGCAATTAAACCCACGGTTGACGTATCGGGTGAAGGAATCGTGCGGGTAGTCCCTGATGAAGTAACCATCAATCTCCGTGTTGAAAATACCGGTAATAATGCTAAAGAATTAAAGCAGCAAAATGACAGAATTGTAAATGAGGTATTGTCGTTTATTCGTTCTCAGAAGATCGAGGATAAACACGTAAAGACAGAGTATATAAGACTAAGTAAGAACTACGACTATAATTCGAAGAAATACAACTACGCAGCCAATCAGTCCATTTCGGTGAAACTCACTAATCTTGATAAATACGAGACATTAATGAATGGCCTTATGGAAAGTGGTATCAACCGTATTGATGGGATATCCTTCTCTTCATCGGAAAGATCGACTCTTGAATCTGAAGCCCGTAAAAAAGCAGTGGCGGATGCGTTGAAGAAAGCTAAGGAATATGCCGGAGTGCTTAACCAGGGAGTAGGAAAAGCAATTTCCATTCGGGAAAACGTAAACTATGCACCACCAACTCCTATATATCGATCTGCTATGCAAATGGACAGTTCCGGGGGTGCTGAGCAAACCATGGCCCCGGGTGAAATGGAAGTGCGGGTGGTTATTTATATAAGTTTCGAACTTCTTTAATTAAGGACCTAATAAGGAGGCAATTTTAGCCTCCAGTGCCTGGCCTCTCAGGTTTTTAGCAATAATATTACCATTTTCATCCAGCAGGAAAGTAGCCGGGATAGATCTTACATTATACAATCGCGCAATTGGGTCTTGCCAGAACTTGAGGTTAGAAACGTGATACCAATCCATCTTATCGTCTTTGATAGCTTGAAGCCAACGCTCTTTCTGTCCTTCGCGATCAAGAGACACACTTATTATATTGAGGCCTTTATCATGATATTTTTGATAAACACGCACCACATTTGGGTTTTCACGACGGCATGGCTTACACCAGGACGCCCAGAAATCGATGATGGTATATTTTCCGAGAGTTTCTTTTAAGGATAGCATTTCACCGGTTGGAGTTGGAGCTGCGAAATCGGGTGCAACGCCACCTATATCGGCTCTTTTCATCTTTTCGATATCTCGCATGATGTCGCCGGCAAGTAAAGAGGAGGCGGTTTTAGGAGGCAGGTTTTTAACGATCTCGTTTGCCACATCAACTCCAATTTCTTTTCGTTGAAGCAGTTCGGAAGTTAACATTAGAGAAAATATAGAATTGCCATTTTGCTTGATAAAATTTACCTTAAAAGCAGTTTCTTCATTAACCAGGTCAACATTTTCTCGCTGAATCTGTGCAATTAAGATATTATCCTGCTTTCGGCGAGCCTCTTGGAAACGCTGCGAATTAGCCTGCTTACGTTTATTAAACTCTTTGATCTGCTTTACAAACTGTGTATACATCTCATTTTGACGACTTCCCGTAACATAAGAGGCTATCATACTGTCCTTGTATAATGTGGCTTTAAGGTTCTCATTTTCCGGGAAAAAGATAACCGTTCCTCTTGGATCCTCAGATGCCAGGTACCCCAATTGTAGTTTTTCCGATTTCGGAAAACTTGCACTGAATTTCTCATTTTCTACAGTAAGTGTATCTGTGGCAACAGGCTGGTTGTTGTCTTCAAGGAAGTAAACAACAAGTTGAGTGCCGTCTGCGAAGCCTTGCGCTGTGCCATTTAGGGTGTAATTTTCTGAATCTGTAGAACAAGAAAACAGTAAAACTGTAATAAAAAGGGCTAAAAATCGTCTCATATAGATAAGTTTGTGTACAAAAATAGCCGTAATTTTCACCTGACAAAAATTGAATTCTCAAATTATTGTTAATTATTTACGCTTTATCTTATGCATAAATGAAATTGCTTAATTTTAAGCGTCAAACAACTGAAAATGAAAGATAAAACTACTACAACCCAATTTCCTCTGAAGATCAAGGTTAGCTTTAGTAAGCTTTTTGATTCGTATAGAGAATCTTTGGACAGCATGAGTGGTTTACAGAAGGAGCGGGCCAAAGAGATTTTGAAGGTTGCCGAAGCATATCCAATTCTGTCTGAAGGTTTTGATGATGAGGAATCGTTAACAAAATATCGGTCGCAAGTGCATCTTGTGCTTGAAGATTTCTTTGCGGGGATACTGGCAAAGAATGAAATTAAGATGGCCTCTATTCCCTATAGATTTGTGATCTTCAGATCGACCGAGAGGTTTAAGAACATCGTAGCACATGCGGGCGAAGATTTTAAAGCTCAGCTAACCAATTTCAATGATGATGAGGCTTATATAATGGGCTGCGCCATGATCCTCAATGCCTATTACGGTTACAAAGTAGATTTCCGAAGACCATTTTATTACGATATCCCTGATGAGAATGGTATCATGAGGCATTACAAAGTCTTGTATAATGGGGATTTTATCGACATAGAGAAGACCGATCGATCTATCGACATTACCAAAGAGGACGTAGCCGAACTGATCGATAATTTTGACAATATCAAATTGTGGAAGCAAAAGTTTCCTCCTAATAGCTGGGTTTTTAAAGGATTTGTTATTGCGTCTATGTACGATGCTACGATGGATGTATCATTGTCTTCATTTAAATCGAATTTAATATCGAAAGATTCGAAAGATGAAGATTTTACCAGTAAATTTAGGAACATTGTGAGATCGATCTTCAATCTTGCAGCGCTGGATGTTGGTTACACCATGTTCGATGCAGATGAAGGGCAGTTTCAAACTCCGCCTATTCTAGGTGAGACAAAAAGCTACATTTTAAACGGAAAGCAAAATGAAGCCTGTACAACGGCCTTGTGTCCTAATTCGTACGAATCGTTGTTTGTAAGGAACGAATTCTATTCTATTTCTGATGTTGCCAAGTTTTACGAGCTGTATCCCGAGAATATTCTATATAAGACTTTACACGAACAGAAAATAGGTAGTGCAATTTTGGCGCCTTTAGTGAGTAGAGGTCAGCTATTAGGGGTTATGGAACTGGTTTCACCGAACGCTCAGGAATTAAATTCTGTGAACGCAAATAAATTACACGACATCATGCCTTATCTCGTGGATTCGGTAAGGCAATCGGTAGAACGTGAACGAAATGAGATAGAGTTATTGATACAGGAGGAATGTACGTCTATACATCCTAGTGTTCACTGGAAATTTAAAAAAGAGGCCGAACGAGTTTTACGCTCCAAATATTATGGCGATACCGAGTTATCCTTTAGGGAGATAGTTTTTGAAAATGTCTATCCTTTATTTGGCCAAATGGATATTAAAGGATCTTCGATTGCCAGAAATGATGCAACGAAACACGATCTTATTTTACAATTAAAATTGGTAAAGAAGATCATTGAAAAGATCTACAAAGTTGAGGACCTGCCTATTTATGAGCAGATCAATTTCAGAATCAATAAATTCCTAAGCGAGATCAAAGACCAACTTGAGGTGGATACAGAGCGTAAAGTTCTGAACTTTCTGAAAGAAGAGATCGTGCCATTATACGATCATCTTAGTAAAAAGAACAAGGTGCTCGCCGAATTAATTACCCATTATTACAAGGAGATCGATAATGATAAAGGGTTTGTATATAAACACCGCAAAGATTACGACGACTCGGTCATGCAGGTAAACAAGCATATGGCAAACATTCTGGATGTTAAGCAAAAAGACGCCCAGGCAATGTATCCACACTATTTCGAGCGGTTTAAAACAGACGGAGTGGAGCATAATATGTATATAGGAGAATCTATCACTAAAGACGACAGTTTCAATAAGATCTATCTCTATAACCTGAGACTATGGCAGTTACAGGCCATGTGTGAAATGGAGAATAGTTTTTATCATCTAAAAGAAAAGTTGCCGGTGACTTTAGATGTTGCTTCCATGATCCTTGTTTTCAATACATCACTATCGCTTCGTTTTAGAATGGACGAGAAGCGTTTTGATGTGGATGGTACTTATAATGCTAGATATGAAGTTGTAAAGAAACGCGTAGATAAGGCCAATATAAAAGGTACAGAGGAGCGAATCACTCAACCGGGTAAGATCACTATCATTTATTCGCAGCGGGCAGATGAAAAGGAATATTTAAAGTATATCGGATTCCTTCAACATAAAAAACTGCTGGATAAGGATACGGAGATATTGAAACTTGAGGATCTTCAAGGGGTTACCGGATTAAAAGCTATTCGGGTTAGCGTGTTATATTCTAAAAAACTGGACGACAATAAAAAAGAGTACTACACCTACGATGACCTTATGAAACAGCTCAGCTCTTAATTAACCAGATTTTCTACAGTTACAGTCTGTTCTGCAAGAGAAAAAGAAACTGCAAACGCAATAATAGAAATTATTATTCCCAGCACAAATATGGTGTAAGTCCAGCGTAGAATACGGTACTTACGATCGAGAACTTTTCCCAGGAAATACAGATCCTTGGTGAGGGAAGAATACACATAATCCCTGTCTTTCAATAATTCTTCGATGGCCCATTGATATTGAGATAGTTCCATTTTATGAAAGTTCCCGAAAAAAGTGAGGTTTACAGATTTATTCTTTACATCCTCTTCGGTAAACTCACCCCTGGTTACATTGGGACGGGTTGCAATTACCGCCAGTATCATCGAGATCGTACTAGACACCACAAATATTGCAGAAGGAACAATTAGAAATGGGTTGGTGTCCAACTTAGACAAAAGGTTAGACAGCACCAATGAAATGATAATTGCATTCACCGAAAGTAAGATGTTGGCTTTGGTATCGGCAATATCACTAAGTTTTATATGATTACGCAGGGCAACGCGGTAAAAGGTTTGTATACCTCTTTCAGGGCTGGCATCCTTATATTTTGCTTTTAACTCTGCTTTTAGCTTTTCCTTTTTAATTTTTTTCCGATCCTTTTTTCGTTTTTTAATTAGTCTCGCTAAGTTACTTTCTTTTACCGGTTGCCATTTCTTAAGAGCGTATTCACTGTAAAATTGATGTTCTTCTATTAGCATCCTAATATTTTCGTTCCGCCATTCCTTGGGGCTATAGGTCTGGATATCCTGGGCGATGAGTTCCTGTCGAAGAAATTCACTTGCTTCTTCAAAATAATCCTTACCAAAGTGGGATGCATCGGCATCCTGTATCATCTCCTCTAGTTTATTTTTTGGATCCTGGTCGAATTTGGTAGCGAGAATACATTTTTCTACTTCATCGATAACATCTTTATCGACATCCCGGGATTCGAGAAATTTACGCGCTATCCCGGCACTTTCTTTTTCGTGGTTCTCTCTGGTTTTAATATATCCTGTATCGTGTAATAACGCAGAAAGCCTTAGAATTAGCTTTTCTTTCTTATTTAGATCTGAATTGTCTATGATCTCATTGATACTTTTTAAAACACGTTTGGAATGTGTATAATTGTGATAGAGAAAAGTTGTTGGAAGCTCTTCCTTGAATAGATTTAAGATATAATCATCTGCCGCCTGTACAATGTCGTCCATAGGTGTTATCTTTAAAAGCACAAAATACTAAAAATAATCCTCCAGTTTGTTTATATGAAGTTTTTTTACCAATCTATTATTCTCGTATTAAGTTCAGTGATTTTGAGTTGTGGTAGTTACAAACCAAAATTTATTTCTGAAGAAAATTCATCTTCTTCAACGACATCAAGTTCAGAAATAGAAAAACGCATTTATCTGGTTGGTGATGCCGGTGGTGCTCCAGATAATGACACCAGTCTGGCACTGAAGGCTTTCGAAAAACTGATCTCGAGCACTAACACCAAGAACGATCACCTTATTTTCCTTGGTGATAATATTTATGATAACGGATTGCCGGCAAAAAGTCATAAAGATCGCAAACAGGCCGAACACCGGTTGGATGTTCAGCTTGATGTTGCAAAGAACTTTGATGGTGAGACCCTGTTTATCCCTGGTAATCACGATTGGTATAGTAAAGGTGTGAAGGGATTAAAACGACAGGAAGAATATGTGGAAGAAGCACTGGAAGACAAGGAGGCCTTTCAGCCGGAGAATGGCTGCCCGGTTGAAAATATTTCTTTATCAGACAATATTGAACTTCTGGTTCTGGATACGCAGTGGTATATCGCAGACTGGGATAAACATCCAACGATAAATGACGACTGTGATATTAAAACCCGAAAGGGATTCTTCCTCGAAGTGGAAGATAAGCTTAAGGACAATAACGACAAGACTGTGATTATTGCCATGCACCATCCCGCCTTTACGTACGGCTTACATGGAGGATTCTATAATTTCAACAAACATATATTCGCTTCCAATAACAATATCCCCTTACCGGGGATTGCGAGTTTAGTAACCCTAATCCGTTCTCAGGGAGGTGTTTCACCTCAGGACAGGTATAATAACCGGTACAACGAGCTTATGCGCCGCCTGATAACACTTGCTTCGGGAAATGACAAAGTTATTTTTGCGTCCGGTCATGAGCATACTCTTCAATATATTGAAATAGAATCACTAAGGCAGATCATCTCCGGATCAGGATCGAAAAGAGCACCGGTAAATCTTGGGAAGGGAGCCAAGTTTGTGAGCGGTGAGCAAGGGTTTGCGGTTTTGGATGTGTTAAAGAACGGAGGCTCCAGGGTGACTTTTTACGATGCATCTTCCGGTGATCCAACTGAAGTTTATACTTCTGAAATTTTTCCGGCTGATAAGGAATATGATGTTTCAGGATTGCCTGATGAATTTCCCAATACCATAAAAGCAACTGTTTATAATAAAGAAGACACCGAAAAATCTGATGGATATGTATGGTTTTGGGGTGAACATTACCGGGATTTATACGGAACAGAATTAGAAGTTCCCGTCATGACACTTAAGGATTTTGAAATGGGTTTCACTATCGATCGCAAAGGAGGTGGACACCAGACCAGATCTCTTAGACTGGTGGATTCTGAAGGAAGAAATTTTGCCCTGCGAGCTTTAAAGAAAAGCGCGGTGCAGTTTTTACAAAGTGTTGCCTTTAAAGATACTTATATTGAAGAGGATTTTGAAGAAACACTCACAGAAGAAGCTATTTTAGATTTCTATACCTCAAGTCATCCGTATGCTGCTTTTGTAGTACCCAAGTTATCCGATGCTTTGGGAATTTACCACACCAATCCTTTTCTCTTTTATATGCCTAAGCATAAGGCGCTGGGTAAATACAACGAGGAATTTGGAGATGAACTCTACTTTATCGAGGAACGGCCGGATGATGGTTTTCTGGATGTGGAATCCTTTGGAAAGCCCGATGCTATCGAGAGTACAAGTGATGTGTTGGAAAACCTACGGGACGACGAGAAATACAGGATGGACGAACCGGCTTTTATCCGTGCGCGATTATTCGATATGATTCTGGGCGATTGGGATAGACACCAGGACCAATGGCGTTGGTCGCGATTCGATGTTTCGGATGACGAGAAAATCTATCGCCCAATCCCACGTGACAGGGACCAGGTTTTTTCAAATTACGATGGGGCATTACTTGATTTTATGAAATTGCTTATCCCCGGAACAAAGCAGTTTCAGGAATACAGTGAAGATTTCAAAGATTATAAATGGATCAATCTGGCGGGGATAAAAATAGATCGAACCTTCACTCAAACCTCGGGAAAAGAGGTGTGGCTAGAACAGGCACAGTTTATAGTTGATAATCTCACAGACGAGGTAATCGATGAGGCATTCAAGCAATTACCTCCCGAAGTACAGAATGAAGCTTCAGAAGAAATAAAACAAATGCTTAAAGTACGCAGGGGGAAGCTAGTTACATTCGCAGGGAAGTATTTCGACCATTTATCTCAACTGGTTGTTTTAACCGCTACCGATAAAGATGATCATATAGAAATTGTTCGCGGAGATAATTTTACCGAAATCTCCATATCGAGAATTAAAGATGGCGAAGTACAGCCGCCATTCAAAACCAGGAGGATAGAGCGTAAGAAAACCAAAGAAATATGGGTATATGCCCTAGACGACGATGATAACATAGTTGTAAAAGGCAGACCTAACAATCCAATCCGCATCCGTATAATAGGAGGACAGAACAACGACACTTACACCATTGAAAATGGGAGAAGAGTGAAAGTTTACGATCATAAAACCAAACCAAATACGATTGTTAGAAAAGGTGGAGCCAATATTAATTTCGCAGATAATTACCGATATAATATCTATAGGTACGATAAATATATAGATGGGGTTACATCCTTCTTCCCCGGAGTTGGATTTAATCCCGATGATGGGATGAAGGTGGGAATTACTATTTCCTCTGCCGATCGTGGATTTAAAAATGATCCTTTCCAGGTGAAGCACACCTTGAGCGGGGGTTATTTTTTTGCTACACAAGGCTTTGATATTCAGTATACGGGTGAGTATGCCAATGTACTGAACAATTGGAACGTATTGGCGGGGGCTCGTTTTACTTCTGAGAATTTCACCAGGAATTTTTTCGGTTTTGGGAATGAGACCATCAACCAGGATGATGAATTAGGGATGGATTATAACAGAGTAAAAACTGCAATTCTCAGTGCCAAAACAGGAGTAGTGAAAGACGGTCACTACGGAAGCAGGATCGAGATCACGGCCGAGCTGGAAACCATAGAGGTGGAGCCAACAGACGATCGTTTCATAGCTCAGGAAATTGCAGATCCAACCTTTTTCGATGAAAGAAAATACTTCGGAATTGTAGATATTACCTATAGTTATGCAGGATTCGACACCAAAGTGGTTCCAACCAGAGGAATGTTCTTTG
>CAJQNO010000202.1 GCA_905479745.1 uncultured Flavobacteriaceae bacterium
TTTTACCCTTCCGTTTATATTTCCATGATACTAATTGCAGCCATTTTTAGCTGCAAAAGCGATGATTCGGTAAGTTGTGTGAGCTGCAGTGCTCCGCAAACTCTCGATTTTACCTTATGCCGGGAAAGTGATGGAAATGCTTCTGTGAACGGTGAGAATACGGGAACGCCCTACGATATTTACCTACAGGATCTGCGGGCCGATGGCGCTAACTGTGGCGGATAAACTAAACCCCGGGACAAAGCCCCGAGGTTTCCATTAAATAACACATCCTAATTAGCCTTATTTTTGATCAAGACCAATTCGCACACCAACACTAATCGCTCCTCTGTCGGTGAAAAATGACGTGTCACTAGAGGTATTTTTAAATTCTCCGTCCTTAGATTTAATAGTGATATTACTGAATTCTACGAAGTTCACCTGTACACCTAACGCGATAGCCGATCCAAGCTGGACTTGTGCACCTAGATAGGCATTAGCCGCAAACCCTGATAGGTTTTGCTTGAAGCCAAAGGCGTCTATATTTCCGAAGAGATAACCCGTATTTATTCCGGTTGTCACCCGGGAGTTTCCTCCCCCCACGGGTATTTGGTATTCGGCCGTAGGCCCAATAAGTACCTTTGTCTCTTTTATATCATCCCCATTAATTGCCGTAGTATTTACCGATGCTTTAGGCCCAACGAATAAGGGATTTCCCCCAACATCTCCTATCTCGAACAGATATCCTCCGTAGATCACCCCCTGGGTATCGGTTTCAGATCCAAACCCAATACCCAGGCCGACATCGATGAAATTATTGTTATCATTTATGTCTTCATCCGGAGCAATAAAACTTCCTTTTTTTACCGGGTCCTCCAATTTTTTACAACAATCGATATACACCAGGTCGAGTTTTGGATTTTTGATCTTTCCAAAGCGAAGCCCGAAATGAACGACAGTTCTATATTTTTCTTTAGAATTGAGATAATTATAATCCGTAGTATTGAATATCATCGGACCCGAACAGCTTGCGGTATATACATATTCCGCCTTTTTTACCTTGTGTTTGTTATTGGTGGTACAGGGACAGGATATAGCGACTTCTGTTTTCAGATCCCACTCCACTTGAGTAATAGTGAGTTTTTTGGTGTCCCATGTAAATTTGGTGGGTTTAATTATAGATTTAGCTGTAACGACACATTCTCCATGTTTAAAAGACGTTTCAAAAATTTTAAATCCGGACTTTTGAGCACGGCGAACCGTATAATAGAATCGATTAAATTCGGCTTCATTAATGTTAAATTTATTATAGTCTTTACCTAACTTGTTTATAAACTCAGTTTTGGTCTTGGTCTCGGATAAATATTCAAGAGCCAATTGGTTGGTTATTTCAAAAAGAGATGTTTTTAGCCTTAGAGAATCGTCTACGATCTTTCCAATTTCCTTTATCAATGCTTCTTTAGTAGGAAGCAATTTTTTTCTGGGAATGGAAGCCAGAAGCTTCGCAGGGTCACATTGTAAATTCTTGGAAGGAGTTTCTTTTGCTTGCCTGAGCATAGTAGCAAGTGTATTATAAAAATTCTTACCACTCGCTACACGGGGATTCTTTTTTTGAGCATACACATCGGCGCCGGCTACAAGTGTCAAGGCGATTAATATTAAGAGGATCCTGACTTTCATGATTTCTGTTTTATGGATTACTATCCAAATGTGAGAAATGGAAAGATATTTAAATGGGTAAATGCAGATTATGGGCTATGTAATTAGAATTTGAGCGGGATGGTTGAGAATTAGGAAAGCTCACTTAAATTATGAAGCAGGGCATTTACTTTAGCTCCCGAAACAGCAATATGCTCTCCCGTTACAAGCTCAAGGGTACTGTCTTGCTTATGAAACGTTTTAGCATAATCGAGATTCACAAGGTAGGATTGGTGACTTCGGAAAAACGAAAATCCCTGTAAATGGTCATCGTATACTTTTAGCGACTTGGACACCAGGATCTTGCGGCCGTCGGCTATATGAAATTCAGAATAATTATTGTCGGATTTTACATAAAGTATATCCGAGATCTCTACAATGTGGATGGATTCAAGGGTTTTTAACACTAGTTTTTTCTTCTTTTCTCCCGGATTGAAATTATGGAAGAAAGTCTTTAACTGTTGATTGTATTGATCCATGTTGATATGCTCTATCGCTTTTTGTACGGCCTGCACCAGGGCTTCGTCTTCGAAAGGTTTCTCAAGGAAATCGAGCGCACTGAATTTAAAGGCCTGAACCGCATATTTGCTGTGAGAAGTTATAAAGATGATCTTAAAGGGAATAGTATCATATTGCTGAAAGAGGGTAAAGACAACCTCATCCTGTAAATTTATATCGGAGATAACAAGGTCGGGACTGTAAGATGTGATATGCTCTTTAGCCTGCGATAGGGTATTGGCAACCGGTACTAATTCCAGATTAGGAAAATGTTCCCGAAGGGTATCGGTGATCATTTCGGCCATGAAATGGTCGTCTTCTATTAACAGGCATCGCTGCGACATACTAAAGATATTTCAACGGAAAAGTTAGCACTATTTTTGTTCCCTGCCCGTCTTTCCCGTTATGTTGAGAAGTTATTTCCAATTCAACAGGGTATTTTTCGGCTTTGAGTAAGTTTTCCATTCGTTGTTTAGTTATAGAAGTACCCATAGATTTATGCAGGCTGTTTGCATTTTTCTTTTCTGAATAGATTCCTTTTCCGTTGTCGATAATATCAACGCGAATTCGATCATCTTCCAGACGATAATTTACTTTTATCTTTCCTTCTGAAACCCCTGAAACCCCATGAATGATCGCATTTTCAACAAAGGGCTGCGTGAACATGGGCGGGATAGCTGTATTTGAGGCATCCAGACTCTCATCGATCTCCACCTGATATTCGAAGGAATTGTTATGAACCAATTGCTGAAGCGCTAAAAAATCACTTATGGTGTCGTGGTCTTCGTTAATCGATATGAACTTCTCTACCGAATTCTCCAGGATATTTCGCATCAAACCGCTGAAATTGGTAATATATCGGGTGGATTTTTTGGTATCATTCTTCTTAATAAAGTATTGTATCCCATTGAGTGCATTAAAAAGAAAGTGCGGATTTAACTGCATTAGCAGTAGTTTCTGGGTTAATTCGGAGAACTGTAAATTTTGCTTGATCTTGTGGTTTTTATAGGCAAAGAATAAGAGGGTAAGTAGCAAGGCTACTCCGCCTATAGTGGCGAACAGTATACTTCTTTGATTCTTTAATTGAGCTGCTTTTAATTTGTTATCTCCTTCCAGGATCTCGATCTCCTGTGCCTGTTTTTCGGTCTCAAATTGTGCTGTAATGGCTGCGATCCTGTCATTTTCCTGAATGGTGTTGATAGAGTCTTTGATCTTACTAAGTTGGGTAGATGCACGAAATGCAGCCGGATAATCACCGCTTCTCTCGTTGGCTTCGATCAGCTGTTCGTAGAACTGAGCTTTAAACTTGAGAATGTTGGTAGATTCGATGGCCTTGTTTAAATGATATTTTGCTTTTTCAAACCGCCCCGATCTCACACAAGCTGTTCCTATGTAATAATGTGTGAGTTGATAATTGGTGCCGAAATTTACTCGATCCATTATCGCAAGTGCCTTTTCCCCATCGGCGATGGCTTCTGTGTAATTTCCCAGATCGAGATGGATATTACATCGGTCACTGTACATTACTGCCGCCAAAACCGAATTATCCTTGTCTTCTATTTTCATCAGGGCTTTAGTGGTCATCTCTAATTGCTTCCTTGCGCCTGCTAGCCCTTCTGAATCTGAAAGATCGTGAATTGAGGCATTTTTGTTATGCGAAGCATTTTGGGACGATTTTTCAAAGAAATACTCGGCCAGTTCGTCTTTCTCTAATTTGCGATAGATCATCCCAAGGTTTAGATAAGTGCGTGCCAGGCCGGCTGTATTAGCGGCCTTTTCCTGAATATCGACGGCTTTGAAATACATCCGTAGCGCGTCCTCCATCCCTTTATGCCGATAATAAATACCCCCCATATGATTATAGGCCTGGCCCAGGTTCGACAAGGGCACTTTTTCCTCATTTTCGAAAATAAATTGGAGTACTTTTTCAACCTCTTCAGGTTCATCTCTTGTAAAATGGTAAAAACTTTTCGCGACACTCGTTTTGGCTATGGTGTTTGTGTCCTTAGAGGCAAGAGCCAATTGATATGCCTTATTAACATAGACCAGTGCAGTATCGAGATTAACCTGATAGGTTTCTTCTGCCCGATTTAGAAGAGAGTCAATTTCGGGGTAAGGATTTTGCGCTGTGGAAGCCCCTGAGAGCAACAAGGATATAGCAATAAGCACCCATTGTTTCATACCTAAAAAGGTACAAAAAAATCCGAAGCGGGGACCGTTTCGGATTTCAGCATAAATTGTTTAGAATCAATTAGTCATTGAGCTTCAGAACAGCCATAAATGCTTCCTGTGGGATCTCCACATTTCCTACAGCGCGCATTCGTTTTTTACCTTTCTTCTGCTTTTCAAGCAGTTTACGCTTCCGCGAGATGTCACCTCCATAACATTTGGCAGTTACGTCCTTACGCAGAGCTTTTACCGTCTCTCGGGCGATGATCTTTGCGCCAATAGCTGCCTGGATTGGAATATCGAATTGTTGGCGAGGAATCAATTGTCTTAATTTTTCGCACATCTTCTTTCCTATATCGTAGGCATTGTCCTGGTGTAAAAGAGCTGAAAGCGCATCGACGGTATTACCGTTCAATAGCACATCTACCTTCACAAGTTTGGAAGCTCTTAGTCCAATGGGCGAATAATCGAAAGATGCATAACCTTTGGACACGGTTTTTAACCGGTCGTAGAAATCGAAAACGATCTCCGCCAGTGGCATATCGAAATTAAGCTCCACACGCTCGGGAGTTAAATAAGTTTGATTGGTGATCTGTCCTCTTTTCTCAATACACAGAGACATCACTGGCCCGACAAAATCCGCCTTGGTGATGATGCTAGCTTTGATATATGGTTCTTCAACCCGATTTAGCGTAGAAGGTTCGGGCAGGTCCGACGGGTTATTTACCAGTATCGGTTCATCCGGGTTTTTATTGGTATATGCTTGGTAAGATACGTTAGGCACGGTGGTGATCACCGTCATATCAAATTCACGTTCAAGGCGTTCCTGGATGATCTCGAGGTGTAACATCCCCAGGAATCCACATCGAAACCCAAAGCCAAGTGCAGCCGAACTTTCCGGCTGAAAAACCAGAGAAGCATCGTTTAGCTGTAGCTTTTCCATGGAAGTTCGCAGCTCCTCATAGTCTTCTGTATCTACCGGGTAAATACCGGCAAAAACCATCGGCTTTACATCTTCGAAGCCTTCGATCATATTGGTGGTAGGGGTCTTGGCATCGGTAATAGTATCTCCAACCTTTACTTCACGGGCATCTTTAATGCCAGTAATAAGATAACCTACATCTCCGGTCTTGATTACCTGCTTAGGTATTTGTTTTAATTTTAGGGTACCCACCTCATCGGCAAAATAGTTCTTGCCGGTTGCCATAAACTTTATCTGCTGTCCTTTTCTGATCTCGCCATTAAGTACACGAAAATAGGTCTCAACCCCACGAAACGGGTTATAAACCGAATCGAAGATAAGCGCCTGTAATGGCTCGTCTGCATTTCCTTTGGGCGCCGGAATCCTATCGATTATAGCCTTCAGGATTTCCTTAATACCTATGCCAGTTTTGGCGGAGGCCGGAATAACCTCTTCCGCACTGCAACCTAACAGATCGACAATATCATCTGTAACCTCTTCAGGGTTAGCCGAAGGCAGATCCACTTTATTGAGCACAGGGATGATCTCAAGATCATTTTCCAATGCCAGGTATAGGTTTGAAATAGTCTGTGCCTGAATACTCTGCGCCGCATCAACAACAAGTAATGCACCTTCACAAGCCGCGATGGAACGAGACACTTCGTACGAAAAATCAACATGTCCAGGAGTATCGATAAGATTCAGGATATATTGTTCGCCCTCGTACTCATAGTCCATTTGCACAGCATGGCTTTTAATAGTGATCCCGCGCTCACGCTCCAGGTCCATATTGTCCAGCAACTGTGCCTGCTGTTCGCGAGCTGTTACCGAACCGGTTGCATCCAACAGCCTGTCTGCCAGGGTACTCTTCCCGTGGTCGATATGAGCGATGATACAAAAATTGCGGATGTTTTTCATAGCGGTCTTCTTCCAACAAAATTGGATGCAAATATAACTCAAAATATAACGGAACTATATCTATACCAAAGGTATTAGCCCATAATGTTTATTTTTGCATCAGTTATGGCAATGATAGGCGATATAAACGTTGGAGATTTTCCGCTTTTGCTGGCACCCATGGAGGATGTGAGTGATCCACCCTTCAGGGCGTTGTGCAAGGAGCAGGGAGCAGATGTGGTATTTACAGAATTTATCTCTTCGGAAGGACTTATTCGCGATGCGGCGAAAAGTGTAATGAAGCTGGATATATACGAAAAGGAACGGCCTGTCGGCATCCAGATATTTGGAGCTGTGCTCGATTCGATGCTTCGCAGTGTGGAGATCGTGGAAGCAAGTGGGCCGGATATTATTGATATAAATTTTGGTTGCCCAGTGAAGAAAGTGGTATCCAAGGGCGCCGGCGCCGGGATTCTGAAAGATATAGACCTGATGGTTTCACTTACTGAAGCTATGGTTAAGCACACTAAATTGCCTGTAACAGTAAAAACGAGACTTGGCTGGGATCATGATTCTATCAGGATCGTTGAGGTAGCAGAACGTTTACAGGATGTAGGCTGTAAGGCGATCTCAATTCACGGACGCACTCGGGCACAGATGTATAAAGGAGAGGCCGATTGGGCGCCTATTGCCGAAGTAAAGAATAATCCCAGAATGCACATACCTGTGTTTGGCAATGGAGATGTGACCTCGCCGGAAAAGGCAATGGAAATGCGTGATAAGTACGGGCTTGATGGGGCCATGATAGGCAGAGCGAGTATTGGCTATCCCTGGTTCTTCAAAGAAGTGAAACACTACTTTAAAACAGGAGAGCATTGTGCACCACCCACCATGGCCGAACGGGTAGAAGCGGCGCGTAGGCATTTAACCATGGCCATAGATTGGAAAGGGGAGAAACTAGGAGTATTTGAAACAAGACGACATTACACAAATTATTTTAAAGGTATCCCCGACTTTAAACACTACCGAATGAAAATGGTTACCAGTGACGATTCGGCATCTGTATTTGCTGCCTTCGATGAAGTACTGGAAAAATTTGGAGATCATCAATTCGCTTAATCAAGCAAACTCTCTTTCACCCGGCTAGAAGCAATTCGCGAAGCGACCACACCAAGAAGGCTGATAGTTGCAAATACCACTACCACATTTATTAACTTCAACTTTACAGGATAGGGCAAGGAAGAAGTTATATAAACAAAAGGAAGTTTTAGCTGTATCCAAACGATCACAATTCCTAAAAGAATTCCCAATAAGCCTCCAAGGGTCGTCATTAATGTACCCTGTAGAAAAAATATCTTTCGAACGTTTTGCAAGGTAGCCCCAAGATTATAAAGTGTTTTGATGTTTTTCCTTTTGTCCAGTATCATCATGATAATAGACCCTATCACATTGAATAGGGCAATTATAAGAACTAGCGTAAATATGAGGTACACCGCTATATTTTCGGTGTTAAGCATTTTATACAGGGCGTCGTTTTGTTGAATTCTGTTCTTGATCGTTATTTCTTGTCCCTGAAATATTTCTTTCAAAGTTTCTTTTACATCTTCTTCGTCTGTTCCTGGGATTAGTTTGAATTCCAAAGACGAAACCACGTCTTCTTCCAGGCCCAGGAGCGATTGCGCCAATTCGAAATCGGAAAACACATATTTACTGTTAACGTCCTCATTCACTTCATAGAAACCTGCCACCACCACCCGTTCCCGGTTAAAGGCCCTGTCGATGTTAAGCTCGGTGATCTGTCCTGTACCCGGAGTAGGCACATAGATCTCCAATAGACTGGTGTAATCGTTAATCCCGATAGAAAGCTTTATGGAAGTATTCGTGCCAATTACAACTTCATTTCTTCCGGGCTCGAACCAATTACTATGAAATAAAATACTGTCGACCGGAATCACATTAACATAATTAGAATCTACTCCTTTTATGTAGGCAATATGATTTTTTCCTTTATACTGAAGAAACGCCCTTTCCTCTATAATTTTAGAATACGCTTCAATTCCAGGGGTTTTCTCCAGTTTGTCTGATATGGCATCTGTAAATCGCAAAGTCTTTCCACTTGCCGGGACTATTTTCAGATCACTGTCGAACACATTTGTAAATTGAAGGCTAAAATCCTTCAGGCCCGAAAAGGCTGAGAGTACGATAAACAAGGACATAGAACCAACCACCACACCAATAGCAGCGATTACCGTAATAACATTGATTGCATTATTGCTGCTTTTTGAAAAAAGATAGCGTTTAGCAATATATAAGGGGTAGTTCACTTCAGGACTTTTTTCGTTTTGGAAGCAGATCCGGATCTTCCAGAGGGTTTTCCTCTCCTTTAACGGCCTTTTCTATGTTTTCTATATACTCCAGACTATCGTCGTTATAGAATATAAGATCTGGCATTTTACGAAGCTGGTCTTTCACAAGAAGTGCGATCCTATGTTTTATTGAGGGCTTGATCACATTGAGTTCTTTCACTATGCCTTCTGCCTTATTTGAAGGGAAAACGCTAACATAGACCTTAGCAATTGATAGGTCTGAAGTTACAGAAACCTTGGATACCGAAAGTATAACCCCGGTCTGGCCGGCATTTCTTAACATGGTCTGTAACTCATTTGCCAGGTCTTCCTGTAGAACACCTGCAATTTTCTTTTGTCTGTTGCTTTCAGTCATAATGCAAAAATAGTACATTTAGAACGTTTTAATTTTTAATTTGCCGAAAACATAAAAGATGAAAAAGATCGAGCATATTGGGATAGCTGTTAAAGATCTGTCTCTAGCCAATGAAGTATACCAAAAACTTATGGGCTATCAACATTATAAAACCGAAGAAGTTGCGTCGGAAGGAGTTACAACTTCCTTTTTTAAATGTGGTGAAAGTAAAATTGAGTTGTTAGAAGGAACTACAGAGGATAGCGCGATCACAAAATTTGTAAATAAACGTGGAGAAGGAATTCATCATATAGCCTTTGCAGTAGATGATATTCGGGCCGAAGTTGATCGGCTTGTAAATGAGGGGTTTACCGTTCTAAACAAAGAGCCTAAGCGCGGTGCCGACAATAAATGGGTGGTGTTTCTACATCCGAAATCGTCCCATGGAGTCCTTGTGGAGCTATGTCAGGACGTCGAACCCGCCGAGATCGAATCGTAATTATACTATAAATTGTTTGCAGGAAATGTAAAGTATTTTACTTTTGCAACTTATTTGGTCCCATAGCTCAGCTGGTTAGAGCACCTGACTCATAATCAGGGGGTCCTTGGTTCGAGCCCAAGTGGGACCACGAATTTTTGAAACGAGCGCTGCAAGGCAGCAGGAGCCAGAGGAAAGTAAACGGCTGTCTGAGCAGGACCAGAAAATTTGTCATAAGGACAATAAATACAGGGAATTAGGAGTTATTAAAATTCTGATAATCCGATAATTTCTTTGTTGTTTAAAAAAAATTATTACTTTAGACGCTGAATATGCGACCCCAAATCGTAGCCATACTA
>CAJQNO010000203.1 GCA_905479745.1 uncultured Flavobacteriaceae bacterium
TTAATAAAAAAGGCGGTGCAACCAACCGTTGCACCGTTCCTTTTTACTTTGCAATAAGTGATACTACCACCGCGAAAAGTGCTACCGCTTCAACGAAAGCGATAAGTACAATTGCAGAAGCTTGTATTTTTCCCTGCATCTCTGGCTGGCGCGCAATAGCGTCCATTGCAGATCCTCCAATTCTACCAATACCAATACCGGCACCGATAGCTGCAAGACCAGCACCTATGGCTGCGAAAGGAACGTAACTTACTACGTCTTGAATTAATGCTAAACTACTCATAGTGTTTACTTATTAAAGATTAATTAATGTTCATGTTCTTCCATGGCACTACCTATATACAAGGCAGAGAGCATGGTAAATATGTAGGCCTGAATGGCAACTACCAGTACTTCGATCACACTAATGAATACCGAAAAGAATACAGATGCGGGTGAAACCCATACCGTCTTCGCGATAAAGATCAGGGAGATCAAACTAAGTACTATAATATGTCCCGCGGTGATGTTTGCGAACAAACGAATCATGAGCGAGATTGGTTTTATAAATATCCCTAAAAATTCTATGGGGGCCAGGAAGATCTTCATTGGTACAGGTACTCCCGGCATCCAGAAGATATGTTTCCAGTAATCTTTATTTGCTACCACAGTTGTGATCACAAAAGTGATTAAAGCTAGTACAAATGTAAATGCGATGTTTCCACTTAGATTCGCGCTAAAGGGAAAGAAAGGAATAAGTCCCATAATGTTGTTGATCCAGATAAAGAAGAACAACGTAAGCAGAAATGGCATGTATTTCGCGTATTTCTTCTCTCCAATATTAGGGATAGCAACTTCATCGCGAATAAAGACCACAAGGGGTTCGGTGAACTTGGCAATTCCTTTAGGCACACCAGTCTTATCGTACTTTCTCGCAGACAATCCAAATATCAAGACAAGCAGGAGTATGGAAAGGAACATGGAGAAAACCAATTTGGTTATGGAAAAATCCATGGGTGCTGCATTCGAGGGATGATCTCCCTCGCCCATCGTTATATACGATCCATCGGCATTTGGAGTTTCGCTGGCGTAGTATATCTCTTCGTGGTATTTTACAAATTTCTGCCCGTCCTTTTCAACTACTACTTTTCCCGAATCGTCATGATGAAATTCGCTGGACATAAACGTTACCAGTCCATTTTCGGTCCAGAGGATGATAGGAAGAGGGAAAGAAACCGCGTGTCCTTTCCAGTCTAAAATGTGAAAATCATGCGAATCTGTAACGTGATGCATGATCATTTCAGTAACATTGAACTCTTCGTCTTCGCCTCCTTCGTTTTTTACTTCAGAAGTAATAGGGGCTGCTATAACCGAGCCAACTGATATCATAAAAAACAGCCCGATAAACAGGCTTCTAACAATAGTAAAATTCGTAGTTTTCAATGTAGTGCGTTTGCGGTTCTGAAATTCGGTGCAAATGTACTAATAGTAAATGAATTGACAAACTATATGCTAGTTTGTTTCCTCCTTTTTGAAAAAAATGTTCAGTTGAAAAATTTCGAATCCTAAAAACAAAAAATACGGGATGAAAAAATTGATCACATCCACAACTGCATTCTCTGCTTTACCAGCAAATAATGGCAATAGAAAGACAATGGCCAGAGCCATTTTAGAAATGGTGAGGATGAGAAATAAATTATATGTTTTGGTGTATCCCCTGGCCATCTGGACTCTAACAATAAGAAAAACCAATAACACAAGGGCAGCATTAAATGTATAGATAGCCCAAAGCGGAAAATACAAGGATATTTCAGAAAAAAAACTAATGAAAATATAATAATGAATGGCAAAAAGCAAGGCGGTAAAACCGAGCCATTTTATAAGGAAAGCGGGTAGATCTTTTTTCATGAATCTTTGTCTTGCTTTTTAGAAAAGTCGGTTACTTGCTTTACAACAAAATACATAGAGATGCCTACAGCCAGTAAACTGCAAATTATCGTGAATAAAGAATATTCATTTGGATAGATCTCGTCGAGCTTGATTCCCCCAAAGGTACCCAGCACAATAATTGCAATCATTTGAAATGCAATTCCCGAAAAGCGAGCATAGCTGTTAATTTTGCTGCTCCGCTTTTGGTTTTTGGATTCTTTGGGTTCTGTCAAAAGGGTGGTTTTGAGATTTTTTGTCCTCGGTAGCAGAAGCCTCAACGCTTAGGTTACTTTTGGCTTTTTGTGATCCTTTCATCTCACAGGAAGCGTTAAAGGTAGCTCCCGGCTCGACCGCTAATTTACCAACCACCACGTCGCCGGTGATCCTGGCGGTAGCTTTTAGGGTTAGTGTACCGGATACATCCAGTTTTCCATCAAAAGATCCTTCGATGTCTGCATTCTCACAGGTTAATGTTCCTGTGATCGTTCCTGTCTTTCCAATAACGACCTTGGAAGGTGTTTTCACGTTCCCATCGATCTCACCGTCGATGCGGAAAAATCCTTTCGACTGGATATCTCCTTTAAGTTTTGTTCCTTCGTTGATTCTGTTTTGGCTTGCTGTTGGTTCCATATTCTTTTTGTCTTTTTTGTCTGAAAACATAGTTAGTTTAATTAAAGGGGATTAACGTTTTCTATTCGACAGTATCAAACTTCAAATAATCTTCCAGGTTCTTATGGATTTGAACAATCTTGTAATTTGGAGATGATATCTCGAAAAATGGTTTCTTTATCTTATATTTTTTGTCTTCGTTGAGTACCTGAGCAAAGCCACGGGCACCAAGTTTAGTGTTCAATCCATGAATTATAACAAATATAGTATCCGGATTATAGTAATCTATAGAAGTAGACATTGTGGTGTCATATCTTCTTTCGGTAATAAATTTATCTAGTTTTTCTTGTAGTTGGGTCGCCGCTTCTCTATCGGTAGCCGCAAACTGGTAAACCACTTTCCATTGGTTGCTTGGGTCGTCTGCGCTCGCCACAAAATCCTTAACCGCCAAATGTGGCAACACCCTTGAGTAGATCTCCTGGGCCTTCTTCCCTTCTTCAGAATTTGGGTAATTAAGAGCTACAAAATTCAATGCTTTCTTATACGCCTCAAATCCATCCTTCCGTGCAAGGGCCGTAGCCTTCAGCATTTCCAGTTTCGGCACAATATCATTACCATTGTAAATAGTGATATACTCCTCGGCGGTGTCGATCACTTGTTGATAGTTGTTAGCCTCGAACTCCTTATAGAGCGCTTTGTATTTAAACTCCGGACTGGACTCATCTGTCGCTAATATAGCATTAGGGTTGCGCAATATCTCTGCATATCTCGACTCGGGATGATTATCTATGATATCATTCTTATATTTCTCGGCCAGGGCCGGACGTTCCATTTGCTGGTAGATCTTGTAGAGATTGTATTTGGATGGTAAAACCAACCGTTCTTCAGGATCGTAGGTAAGAAGTTTCTCCAGGCGATTGGCTGCCAGGCCGTACTCTTTAAACTTCTCTTTATAGATCAATCCTAATTGATAGTAGGCAAAATCACGCTCTTTGGTGAGGCTGTCTATCACTACGGCATCCTTTGGGATTAGCGCGATATAGGTTTCCGGCTTAAATCGTTCATTCTCCGAGATAGGTGTGTCTTCCTCTACCGCGATCTCTTCGGTTAAGCCCGAGGTCTTCCTGTCCGATCTTCGCCAGTTGTCTTCCAACTTCCGGTCTCCCCATACTTTTCTAAATTCCTGCTTTCCGTAAGCAACCGTACTGGTGTTATAAAAGTAAAATTTACCTCCGCTTTGTGCTTTACTATTTCCTCCCTTGCTCTTCTGATAAAACTCGTTATTGGCGATCTGAGTTTGGAGTTTTACCTCCGCTATTGAATCTTCGATCGCTTGTTGCTTTAGCTTCGAAGTGTATTCTGTAAAATAGGCCAGTAGCTGTGCCTCACTCATGCCCGCTAATCGCAGTACACTATCGTTTAGGGTGGCGATATCCTCATACTTGATCACATCGTCAAGATTCTCTCTCTTTTTCTTTACACGTCTCCACTCACGGGTGTTTATCTCGAGATAAGTAAGAGTGCTATCGTAATAATTTCCGGCGCGCTTATATTCGGCCTTATCGAAATTGATCTCTGCCAGGGTAGAATAATTCACAGATTGCATCACCCTGTCATCTTTGTAATTCTTGATAGATTTGTTGTAATAGATCACCGCGGTGTCTATATTCTCTGTGCTTCTGTAGTATTCTCCTATCTGGTTATAGATCCTGTCAAGGAATGGACGGTTCTCTCGGTTCTTTTCCAGATCGAACAATAGCTCGAGGAAAGCAGCCCGATCTTCCTTTTCATAATTAAAGTTTCGTGCTTTCTCGATGTAGGCATTGATCATGTAAACCCTGGGAGATTTCCGGTTGAGCTCGATCACCTCATCGAAGGCCATATTGGCGCTGTCTTTAAGATCCAGGCGATTATATATCTGCCCTTTGATATACGCGTACCGACCTCTTAGTTCGTTGTCTCGGGTGTATTCTGAAGCCAGTTTGATATAAGGAAGTGCTGCGTCTATTGAATCCAGATTAATGAATGCCTGCGCCAGGATGGCAGAGGCATCGGCAAGTTCTTCGTCTTCAAGATCTACCGTCTTCATCATCTTTTCAAGGTTCTCTATGGCGATATCCTCATTATTCAGGCGAATATTAGTCTTAGCCTTCCAGACCTTTGCCTTGTTTATACTATTACTAGTGGGATACTTGTTCAGAATAAAATTGAAAGCATCCAGAGCGGGAATAAAGCGCCCATCGAAATAACGCGCTTTTCCAAGCATCATATACGCCTCATCTGTCTGAGGATTGTATTCTTTCCCGTCCAGATAGATAGAATGTTTCTGTATGGCCTTTGCGGCCTTTTCTTCAGCTCGATTGAAATTTGGATTCTTGGTCTCTCCGGGCAGGTCTAATTCGTCGATTGGTTCTAAACGTTCCACCGGAAGGATCTCCCAGAAATTATCGCGATAGGTAAGGGTGAGTTCGTTCTTACCCTGGTCTAGAGCAACGCCTCCATTGTACAAGGCATTATACTCTCCTGTGACAGCATGATAATTCCGACTTAAAAAAGTATTTTTCTTTCGTGAACACGCAGCGAATAATACAACTGCCAATAAGAAAATGGTAATTTTATAGATGCCCTTCAAAATAGTTTCGGTTTATATGATATTCTAACTTAAAACCTTCGTGTTTAGTATGTAAAATAAGAAACGAACGGTAAAAATACATTTCTTTTTAATAACT
>CAJQNO010000204.1 GCA_905479745.1 uncultured Flavobacteriaceae bacterium
ACCCATTTGTGAAAGGAAACGATACCCAGAACTATGAAATGCTGGTGTTTGGGCAGAAAGGAGCCCTACAACAGGTGATAATCGCTTCCCTGGACTCCGATCCATACGCCAAACAGCTGGTGGATAGGATTCGTAATTCGATAGAACTGGAAGTACAACAACCCGTACAACAAGCGACGAAGTGATGAACAGATTTGAATATGTAAATCCCGAGTTTTTCTGGCTGCTATTATTGCTGCCTCTCCTTGTTGTTTGGTATATCTGGAAACGCCACCGGCAAACTGCCACCCTGTCTATTTCAAGTTTGAAGGGATTTAAGACCAGTAAGAACTGGCTGTCTAAGCTACGTCCGTTTTTATTTGTACTTAGATTATTGGCTCTGGCCGCGATCATTGTGGCACTAACCAGACCTCGTACCGTGGACGAGTCTACACGGATAAAAACTACAAAGGGAATTGATATCGTTATGGCGATAGATGTTTCGGCAAGTATGCTGGCTCGCGATCTGAGGCCAAGCAGGTTGGAAGCCTTAAAAACCGTAGCAGCACGTTTTATAAACGCCCGACCTAACGATAGGATTGGCCTGGTGGAATATGCTGGTGAAAGTTATACAAAAACACCGCTAACCAGCGACAAGAGTATTGTTCTTTCGTCTTTAAGAAGCCTGCGATATAACACCGTTATCGATCCCGGGACCGCTATAGGAATGGGTCTTGCTACAGCTGTTAACAGGCTAAAGGAAAGTAGGGCGAAAAGCAAAGTTATCATCTTGTTGACGGATGGAGTGAACAACACCGGGTTTATCGACCCAAAGATTGCCAGCGAACTGGCAGTAGAATTTGGAATCAAGGTGTATACGATCGGCCTGGGAACCAACGGCATGGCCCAGTCTCCAATTGGGATAAGGCCCGACGGAAGTTTTCAGTACGGCAGTATACAGGTAGAGATCGATGAGGAGCTGTTAAAAGAGATTGCCGCAACGACCGGAGGGCAATATTTCAGGGCTACAAGCACCACCAAACTCAATGAGATCTATGACGAGATAAACAAGCTTGAGAAGACAGATATTGAAGAATTTAAATATACCAATTACGAAGAAAAATTTCGGCCTCTGGTGCTGCTGGCCTTGGTATTACTAGGATTGGAGTTTTTATTGAGATTTACCATATTTAGAAGTTTTATTTAAAACAAAGAGCTAACAACAATGTATCAATTAGAGGAACCCATATATTTTTACCTGCTGTTCGCCATCCCGGCGGTGGCCGTGCTGTTCCTGTTGGTACTGTTATGGAAACATCGTACACAGAAGAAATTTGCAGATAGTAATTTGCTTCGGAAACTAAGCCCGGACAGGTCAACGTTTAAATCGATATTAAAAATATCTGTGTTTTGTCTGGCTCTGGCTGCTCTTTCTTTTGCCCTGGTTAACCCAAAAATAGGCACGAAACTTGAAACGGTGAAACGTGAAGGTGTGGATGTGGTTTTTGCCCTTGATGTTTCAAAGAGTATGCTTGCTGAAGATATTGCGCCTAACAGGCTGGAGAAATCCAAGCAATTAGTGACACAGATCATTAACAGTCTGGCAGGGGATCGAATCGGGATTATTGGTTATGCGGGAAGTGCGTTTCCACAGGTTCCCATCACTACCGATTTCTCTTCAGCTAAATTGTTTCTGAACAGCATGAACACCGATATGGTGTCCTCTCAGGGGACTGCTATCACCGAAGCCATCGCCATGGCTAAGACCTATTACGATGATGAGGAGCAGACCAACCGGGTTTTATTTATCATTTCCGATGGAGAGGACCACGAAGGTAACCTTTCCGAGATCGCCGAGGAGGCCGCTTCGGAAGGAATAAGGATCTATACCATAGGAGTGGGAACGGCTGCCGGAGGGCCCATACCGATAAAACGAAACGGGGTGTTGCAGTATTATAAGAGAGATGAGAATAACGAGCAGGTGATCACCAGATTAGGAGAAGACCGATTGAAGGAGATTGCATCACAGGCTAACGGAAAGTACATTGAAGGTAATAATACCAAGGAGGTGGTAGAAGAAGTCACCGCTATTTTAAATGGTATGGATAAAAAGGAATTCGAGGCCAAGCAGTTTACAGATTTTAAAGATCAGTTTCAATGGTTTCTGGCCGCTGCATTATTTTTGCTAATAGTTGATATATTACTATTAGAACGGAAAACTGCCTGGGTACGAAAATTAAATTTATTTAATGAAAAGGAATAATGATATGGAAAGACAATTAAATAAATATTGCAGGATTAATTTGAAACGATGGCTTGTACCATTGTGTTTCTTAATCACTACAATGTTGGTGGCTCAGAATGACAAGGAACAGCAAAAAATAGAGAAGAAAGCCACAAATTTGTTACGCTCTGCGAGCTCCGAATTGAAATCGGATGATTTCATAGATGCTGAAGTAGACCTACGGAAGGCGATAGCTTTATTACCTTCAAACGAAACAGGAAAATACAATCTGGGAAATGCATATTATAACAAGGCTCTAAACGATGAAGCTATGAAGCGCTATGTTCAGGCCGCCGAAGTTGCCGCCTCGAAACCTGAAAAGCACAAAGCCTATCATAATTTGGGGAACACCTTTATGAATGCAAAGAAATACCAGGAAGCGGTCGAAGCATATAAAAATGCATTACGAAATAACCCTACCGACGAAGAAACCCGTTATAATCTCGCCTTGGCGAAGGAAATGCTGGAGAAGAATCCGCCACAGGGAGGTGACGACAACAAGGATGAGGAGAACAAGGACAACGAGGAAAATAAAGATCAGAACGAAAATAAGGACGACAACGGCAAAGATAAAGAAGGAGATGAAGGAGACGAAAAGGAGAATGAGGATAAGGGAGATGAAAAGGATGAGAATAAAGATGGCGAGAATAAGGATGATCGTGGAAATCCTAATGATCCCAAAGACCAGAAAGAGGGCGAAAAGGACAGTCCACAGCAGCAGAAACCGGTTCCCGGCCAATTATCTCCTCAGCAGGTGAAGAACCTGTTAGAGGCCATGAACAATGAGGAGAAGAAGGTTCAGGATAAGATCAATGCACGCAAACAAAAAGGAGCAAAAGTTAAATCGAATAAAGACTGGTAAACGATGAAACGCTCGTATTTCATATTCATATTATTCCTTTTCATTGGATTTGGTGGTATTTATGCCCAGGTTCAGTTTGAAGCGAAAGTGAGTAAGAATAAACTTGGAGTGAATGAACGTCTGAGAGTTGATTTTGAGATGAATCAGGATGGCGATAATTTCAATCCCCCATCTTTTGATGGATTTCGGGTGGTTGGAGGTCCTAACCAGGCGATCAGTAATTCGTACATCAATGGAAAACGGAGCTACTCCAAGACCTACTCCTATTATCTTACGCCTTTATCGAGGGGAACATTTACCATCGGCCAGGCCACGATCCTAATTGATGGAGAAACTTATAAAACCTCCCCGGTTAAGGTAGAGGTAACGGCGGCTGTTGAACGACCGAAAGATGGTGATAATGCCGAATATATTGCCAGCGAAAATGTGCATCTGGTGGCGAATATCTCCAATACAAACCCATACCTCAACGAAGCGATCACCATTCAGTACAGACTGTATGTTTCTAACGATGTTAATCTTACCAGGGGGTTCAGGGAGATAGACACCCCTAAATACGCCGATTTCTGGAGTCAGACGATTTCCAATCGGGGAAACTTCACAGTATATGAAGGGGAGTACAACGGAAGAACGGATTATCGCTATATCATCGTACAGACTACAGTGTTGTATCCTCAAAAAACCGGCAAACTGAGTATAGAGCCTCTAACCCTGGATGTTCCTATCGACGTGGAAACAAACAAACGGGATCTGTTTGGACGCAGATTGATGACCCGGGTAAACAAAACCATATCGGCGGGCAACAGAACCATTGATGTAAAGCCATTGCCGGCAGAAGGGCGACCAGACAATTTCAATGGTGCGGTTGGTGATTTCACTTTCGATGTAACCACAGATAAAACGAGTCTGGATGCTAACGAAGCGATGCAGTTAAGTGTAAAGGTAAGTGGAAAAGGTAATTTGAAATTATTCGATCTCCCTTCGGTTAAATTGCCAAGTGCTCTTGAAGTTTACGAGCCTGAGCGCACTAATAATGTAAATACTCAGGCAGACGGGATGCGTGGTTCCATAACTGATAACTATACCATAGTTCCGCAATTTAAAGGCGATTATCCTATCCGTCCCATTAGTTTTTCGTATTTCGATCCAAAGTCGGAAACCTATAAAACCCTTAGCTCTAATGAGATCGTTCTCAATGTGATGAATGGCCCGGTAACTAACAACAGTGGTAGTGAAAGCACATCGGCCAGCAAGAATCCTGTTGTGGTATTTAACGAAGATCAGTTTAAATATATCAAACTGAAAACCAACCTGGAGCCCATATCACAAACACCATTCTTTAAGTCGGCCCTATTCTGGAGTCTTCTGGGCGGCCCATTTCTACTCATCCCACTATTTATATTCGCAGGCAGAAAACGCAAACAACGTCTGGCGGACATACAGGGAAATAAACTTCGGAAGGCAGACAAGCTGGCCAGGAAATATCTTTCAGAAGCAAAAAGATCGATGGGCGATAAAGTAGTGTTTTATGAAGCGATGGAACGAGCGCTACACAATTATTTGAAAGCCAAACTCGCTATCGAGACCAGCGAATTCAGTAAAGAAAAAATTAGTGCCCTACTTCAGCAGAAAGGAGCGGAACGAACAAATATTGATATTTTTATCGGTATCCTGAAAAGCTGCGAATATGCCAGGTATACTCCGGCTTCTAATGTAACCATACAACAGGATTACGATAAGGCAGTATCGGTTATTTCAACTATAGATAAACAGCTTGTACAATGAAGATGAAGTTCTTGATATTAACGGGTTTATTTCTAGTAATTGCGCCGGCATTCGCCCAGACAGATGCTATGTTCAATGCGGGTAAAGAAGCCTATAAAGCGGAGAATTATCAGGAGGCGATCGATAGCTGGAGGCAGATCCTGGATAATGGTGAAGAATCGCCCGAATTGTATTTTAATCTGGGTAATGCACATTATAAGTTAAACAATATAGGCCCGAGTATATACTATTTTGAGAAGGCGAGAATACTCGATCCTAATGATGCCGATATAAAAAACAATCTGGCTTTCGCTGAAAACGCAAGAGTAGATGTAATAGAACCCTTACCACAAACCGTGTTTAAAACCTGGTATGAACGTATTTCGGGAGTTACAGATTTTGATGGCTGGGCAACCGCCGGGGTAGTATTTACATTTAGTTTTGTGTTTCTTTTTCTTACCTATTATTTTTCGGCTTCAGAAAGAAAAAAGAGATTTTTATTTGCCTCCTCAATTGTAGCTCTTTTTCTATTAATGGCAAGCGTAGCCATGGCGTTTACTACCTATGCCGATTACCAAAATAATAATCCCGCAATTGTTTTCTCTGAAAAAGTTGAGGTAAAAGATGCACCTTCTGTAGGCGGGGAGGTAAGTTTTTTGATCCATGAAGGGACCAAGGTTCAGGTTTTGGACCGGGAAACAAATTGGGTGCGAATTAGGTTGGCAGATGGAAAAGATGGATGGATTCCTTCCGCAGATATCAAAGAATTGTAGTTTTTAGTATATATTTAACAGGAAGTTCTCACGGGATTTCTATTTTTGATTGTTTAACGTTTTTGTTAAAACAATAAACTATTACCAACCATATGTTTAAAAATATCTTTACTAATATCCGTGGGAATCTTTTCGGCGGAATCACAGCCGGAATTGTTGCATTACCACTTGCTCTTGCCTTTGGGGTTCAGTCCGGGCTCGGACCGGACGCGGGATTGTACGGCGCTATATTTATAGGATTTTTTGCGTCCTTATTTGGAGGTACCAACACACAGATTTCCGGACCAACAGCGCCCATGACCGCTTTATCTATGGTGGTAATAGCCGGGATAATAGCTGCGAACGATGGAGACGTGTCTGCTGCTTTACCGTTTATTCTCATGGTCTTCCTACTGGCAGGATTAATCCAGGTTGTTTTGGGAGTAGTGGGTTTAGGAAAATATATAAAATACATCCCATATCCGGTAGTGTCCGGCTTCATGACAGCGATCGGGGTTATTATTTTAGTGACCCAGATATTGCCTATGCTTGGATATTATACCGAAGATGATACAGAATATATTAACGAATTCAAACCCGAGGCTGAGGAAGTTCTACTCGATAAGATACTAAAGGATGAAGCCGGGGAAGGTATACTGGTGTTGGAAGATTTCAGAGAAACCGTTAGCAGGGCCGAAAAAATTGAGGAGAGTGAGATCTTACGAGAGGCAACAACCCTTGCTAAAAATAATAGCTCAGGAGTAATTGGCTCTTTAAATACACTACCAAGAGCTCTAAATAACATAAATTGGCTGGAAGTGATCCTGGGGCTTATTACCATATTTATTATTTATGGGTTTAAACGTATTACTACTAAAGTCCCGAGTACTCTTGTGGCACTAATGGTTGTGACTCTTGGAGCTTATTTTCTGAAATTAGACTATCGACCAATTGAGGAGATTCCTACTGGTTTTCCAATCCCACATTTCGAGATGTTTGGTAATTTCCGTCTGTCGCAGATATCGCCTTATGTTTTTACGGCTATAACGCTGGCATTTTTAGGTGCGATCGACTCATTGCTCACATCGGTAGTTGCAGATAACATGACCAAGACCAAGCATAAGCCAAACCAGGAACTCATAGGCCAGGGAATTGGGAACAGTATTGCTGCCATTTTTGGCGGGATACCGGGAGCAGGAGCAACCATACGTACAGTTGTTAATATCAATTCGGGGGGGACCACTAAACTTTCTGGAATGATCGCGGCGATCTTATTACTGGTGGTTCTTTTAGCCCTGGGTCCGTTGGCTTCACAGATTCCTGCGGCGGTTCTTGCAGGAATTCTGGTTACTGTGGGAATTGGTGTTATGGATTACAAAGGATTA
>CAJQNO010000205.1 GCA_905479745.1 uncultured Flavobacteriaceae bacterium
CATATTAGTATCTTTGATTTAATCAATTTTTCTTCCGAAGTATTTCGGTTTGCAAAAATACGTAATATCCGTTACATATTTATGCCACTTTACAAAACAATAACAGTTAACGAGCAGACTAAAGTTCTCATTTGGAAGATAGAAGAAACCTTCGAGCAGCTTTCCAATGGGATCGATCTTACCCAAAATTGCCGTGAAAGGGTAGATGGCATGAAAAGTGACCTTCACCGTCGCGGATTTATGAGTATACGGCACTTACTGGCCGAAGAAGGCTATACAGATCATGATCTGTATTACGATGATAACGGCAAGCCGCATCTTTCGGATGACAAGCATATTTCCATTACCCATTCGTTTATTTTCTCGGGTATTATTATAAGCAGTTCGGAAGTGGGCATCGATATAGAAAAACAACGCCATAAAATCCTGAAGATCGCTCACAAATTTACCCCTATTGAAGAATACCGTACGCTGGCTAATGAGGATGCGATCATGCGAAAACTAACCATGGTTTGGGGTGCAAAGGAAAGCCTTTATAAGAGCTTTGCCATGCCCGGACTTAGTTTTTTGCAACATATATACGTGGAGGATTTCAGTTTCGACGATATGGCAACTACAGCAAGTGTATGCTTTAATGGTAAGCAAGAGACTTATAATGTGTGGATGGATGAATTTGAAGGTTTCACCTGCGCTTATGCTTTAATTTCGGAGGCCGACTAATGAAATATCAAAATGTTTACTCCGCGATTTTGGACGCAGTGTCCTTACGGAAAAAGCTGCTGGCAATTTTGGTCGACCCCGATAAGTTCGATCTGGATCGGGTTCCTGAATTCCTTCGGAACCTACCACCCAAGACCACCCATATATTTGTGGGGGGTAGTTCTGTTCCTTTTGGTCTTACCGAAAAGGTAGTTGAGGCCATGAAGCTGTATACAGCCAAACCCATCGTTTTGTTCCCCGGAGATGTGAGTCAGATCACCGCCGCGGCCGATGCATTATTATTTCTTACGTTGTTTTCGGGGGATAATCCCGAATACCTGGTAGGACAACAGGTAAAGGCCGTAAAAATACTACGCCCTATAGATCTGGAGGTAATACCCACTGGTTATTTACTTATTGACGGGGGCATCCATTCGGCTGTTGCTGCGGTTACCAAAACTCGACCTATTCCACAGGAAGAAGTTCGTCGAATTGTTGATACTTCGGTGGCAGCTCAACTTTCAGGCAAAAAGTTAATATATCTCGAAGCGGGAAGTGGAGCACGCAATATGGTAAAACCTGAAATTATTTCCGAAGTAAAAAAAGAAATTAACCTGCCGCTCATCGTGGGCGGAGGTATCCGAACCGAAGGACAACTGGAGGCAGCCTATAATGCAGGCGCAGATATGGTTGTTATGGGCACGGCCTTCGAGAAAACACAGGAATAAAAAAGTGATGGAGAAAATAATTGATTTCTTTCTGGAACCATATTATTCCCGGGCAACCTATCTTATCATTCTGGAAGCGATCGCTTTTGTTTTTGGGATCGTCAGTGTGATCTACGCCAAAAACCGAAACATCCTTGTCTACCCAACCGGGCTTATTGCCACCACGATCACTGTGTATCTGTTCCTGTACGACGAACTCATGGGCGATATGATGATGAATTTCTATTATTCTGTGATGAGTATTTATGGCTGGTGGAACTGGGCAAGAAAAAAGAATGGCAGCCCCGTAGTACCGGTTTCGCGTACCAATAAAAAGGAAAAATTTATCGGCTTTGGGATGTTTGTCCTTACCATGTTGGTTACCTATGTAGTCTATAAGGCCTATGGCAGCGTTATAGAGTTCACCAATTATATAGATATTTTTACTTCAGGCCTATTCTTTACCGCTATGTGGTTTATGGCGAACAAGAAACTTGAGAACTGGACCTTATGGATTATTGCCGATATCATTACAGTACCGCTATATGCTTATAGAGGATGGGGGATGCTTTCATTACAATACCTTATTTTTACCATCCTTGCCGTTCAAGGATATATCGCATGGAAGAAACACTTAAACAACAACCTTCAAACTGCTTAAAGATAGTTCTGTTTGGCCCCGAATCTACGGGGAAGACAACATTGGCCAGAGAACTAGCCGCTCATTTTGGCACAGCGTGGGTCCCCGAATATATGCGCAAATACGCACAGGCGAAATGGGATGAACGTAAGGAGAAGGTTGATCTCGATGACCTTCTGCCCATGGCAGCCGGACAAATGGCGATGGAAAACCTTAGGTCCCGAACGGCGAAACAATTTCTTTTTTGTGATACAGATCTTAGGGAATTGAAGGTCTACTCTCAATATTATTTTGATGGCTATTGCCCGGAAGAAATAATAAATGCAGTAAAGATCAATCATTACGATCTTTATTTGCTTACCGATATCGATACCCCCTGGGAAGCAGACGATTTACGTGACCGGCCTCAAGATAGAATCACCTTATTTCGTATTTTTGAAAACGAATTAAAGGAGAACAGCCTACCTTACGCGCTTATAAGCGGCAATAAGGCTGAGCGATTGAAAAAAGCAATTGAACTAACCGAAAAACTAGAAGGCCGGTAATGCTAACTAAAAAGGATCTTCAACAAATAAAGGAGCACGGCCTTTCCCTGCAATCAATTTACAATCAATTAGAGATCTTCTCCCTGGGGATTCCGGCAGTGGATATAGTAACAGCTGCTTCGGTAGGAAATGGTATAGAGGTAATTCCCGAAAGCAGTCATCAGAAACTTGTAGATCTGTACGAAACATCCAAAGACAAGCTCGACATCGTAAAGTTTGTTCCTGCCTCCGGGGCGGCTACGCGAATGTTCGATTTCCTGCACAAATTCCTGGAAGAATACGATCCCGAAACCGAGACCCTGAACAAATACCTGAAACGAGTTCCTTCGTTCGCCCTGGAAACCTTTATGGATCACATGAAGGAATTCGCTTTTATAAATGATGTACGGCGTAAGATAAGAGAGCACTATCCGGATTATAAGAAGAGCAATAAAGGGCAGCGAATGTACTGGTTGGTCAAGATGATGCTGGAACCGGAAGGGCTTAATTTTTCGGATCTTCCCAAGGGGCTTATTCCGTTTCATAAATACGCAAAATATTACACCACTGCATTCGAGGAACAATTATATGAAGCTGCTTTCTATGCGGCGACTCGTGATGATGCGTATTTGCATTTTACTTTTTCTGAAAAGCATGTACCATATTTTAAGGAGGAATTCGAAACGGTACGAAACAGGGTGAGTAAAAAAACAAAGACCGAATTCCATATTTCCTATTCTTTTCAGAAACCCGAAACAGATACCATCGCAGTAACACTGGACAATGTACCCTTGCGTGATGCAGATAATAACGTGGTATTTCGGCCTTCCGGGCATGGGGCACTGCTTTCAAATTTAAATGAGGTAGACTCTGATATTATTTTTATAAAGAATATCGACAATGTTGTGTCCGAGGAATTTGTAGAGCAAATTGCATATTACAAAAAGCTGCTAGCTGGGAAATTGTTGTGGCTTCAGAAGAAAGTTTTCGGATATCTGAATATACTCGAACAGGAGGAGGTTGAAGAATCCACCATAAAAGAAATTAGAAGCTTTTTATGGAATGAACTCAGCATAAAGGACATTCCCATAGATCAGGATAGACTGTTTATCATTTTAAACAGACCTATTCGGGTTTGCGGGGTTGTAAAAAACACAGGTGCCCCTGGCGGTGGCCCGTTTTGGGTAAAAGACCAGGACGAAACCATAAGTCTCCAGATCGTGGAGAAATCTCAGATAGATATGGAGAATCCTCATATGCAAACCCTGGTTAATGAGGCTACACATTTTAATCCGGTCGATATAGTCTGCGGGGTTCGTGACTTTCGGGGTAAAAAGTTCGATCTAAGGTTATTTAGCGATCCGCGTAGCGGGATCATCACGAAAAAATCGGTGGGTGGCGTTACAATAAAGGCTCTGGAACTTCCGGGATTATGGAATGGGGGAATGGCAAAATGGAACACCGCTTTTGTTGAGGTTCCTCTGGATACCTTCAACCCGGTTAAATCTGTGAACGACCTGCTAAACAGAGAACATCGCCCCAACGCCTGATGGATACAGAACAACTCATAAAAGAACTTCAGTTTAAGGCGGTGCGAAGTAGTGGGCCGGGCGGACAACACGTAAATAAGACCTCCTCTAAGGTGGAAGCGCATTTTCATCTGGAGCAATCGGAAGCACTTTCAGAAGAAGAAAAGATCCGTCTTGCTAAAAAACTGGAAAACAGGATCAATGCAGACGGGTTTATAGTTATGCAGTGCGGAGAAACCCGTTCTCAGCATCGAAACAAGGCCCTGGTAATCGATAGACTGCTCTTCTTGTTAACGGAGAACCTGAAAATAAAAAAGAAACGCAAAAAATCTAAGCCTTCCCGGGCAGCCATCGAAAAACGACTTAAAAAAAAGAAACAACAGGCGATGAAAAAGTCGAATAGGAAACCTCCCAATATTGAATAATTGCCTAAATTTGCATTACATCTCTAAGGGGTGCTTTTCCCGAATTAGGTTTTAATTTTATAAAATATAATTCTGGTTAGGCTGAGATCATACCCGTTGAACCTGGGCAGGTAATGCTGCCGAGGGAATAAGAACCGGTAACGGTTCTTTCAATGTACCCCTGTTAGATCAAAGATCTAATGGGTTTTTTTATGTTTAATAATCAGCAAGAATAACAGCCCCTTTTATTCGTATAAAAATCTTACGAATGAAATTGTTATTGTCTATTGGTCTTTTTGCGGCAGGGTCCTTCACACTATTTGCTCAGCAAACCACGATCGATTCTACAAAAGTTGAAAGCCTGGACGAGGTCTTGATCGAAGCAGTTCGGGTTAAGGAGGATGCTCCCATCACTCAGTCTAATGTAAAAAAGGAAGAGCTTAATAAGCGCAACCTTGGGCAGGATATACCTATCTTGCTCAACTACCTTCCTTCTGTTGTAACAGCCAGTGATGCCGGAGCCGGGGTGGGTTATACCTACATCCGGGTTAGGGGAAGTGACGCTTCGCGCGTTAATGTTACACTAAACGGGATTCCCTTCAATGATGCCGAAAGTCAGGGTACCTTTTGGGTTAATTTACCCGATTTTGCCTCTTCGGTTCAAAGCCTGCAACTTCAGAGAGGGGTTGGGACTTCAACAAATGGTTCCGGGGCGTTTGGTGCCAGTTTGAATATTTTAACCGATGGTATTTCTGAAAAAGCCTTTGCCGAACTGGCTAATTCTTTCGGTTCCTACAACACCAGAAAACACACCTTACGTTTTAGTACGGGATTGCTGAACGAACATTTCGAAGTCTCGGGAAGACTTTCCAATATAGTTTCCGATGGATATATAGATCGTGCCACTTCCGATCTCAAGTCTTATTTCCTTCAGGGGACTTATACCGATACAAATACCTTGCTAAGGCTTATCACTTTTGGAGGGCGGGAAGAGACCTATCAGGCTTACTTCGGAATAGATGCCGAAACTCTTGCCAACGACCGAACCTTTAATCCGGCCGGCTTGTACACAGACGCGAATGGGAATGTTCGTTTTTATGATAACGAGGTAGATAATTACGCCCAGGATCATTATCAGCTTTTATGGAACCAGCGATATAACAATAACTGGAGTTCTAACCTAGCACTTAATTACACCTATGGCCGGGGTTATTTTGAGCAGTTTAAAGAAGATGCCGACCTGGAATTTCACGGGATCGGAACTTTAGAAATAGGAGATGAGACCGTAGAAACTTCAGACCTTATTCGCAGACGATGGCTGGATAATGATTTTTATGCCGTGAATGCGAACGTAAGTTATAAACAAAGTGATCTTGAGATGACTGCCGGAGCTTTTTACAGTCATTACGACGGGGATCATTTTGGAGAAGTGATCTGGGCAAGATTTGCGGGAAATTCACAAATTCGCGACCGTTATTATAATGGGAATGGAACGAAGAATGAGTTCTCCGTCTTTTCTAAAGCCAGCTGGCAATTTAATGACACATGGGAGTTTTTTGCCGATCTTCAGGGGAGGTTTATAGATTATAAGACAACCGGGCTTACATCGGATAAGGTGCCGTTGGAAATTTCGGAAACATATAGCTTTTTTAATCCGAAAGCCGGGGTTTCCTACCAACTGAACCAAAATAACCAGTTGTACGTTTCTTATGGAAGAGCCAACCGAGAGCCTAGAAGAAGCGATTTCGAACAAGGAATTTTTACACCCGAAAGCTTAAACGACTTTGAACTGGGCTGGCGTCTAAATCGAGAAAAGACCAGGATAAGCACCAATGTATATTTTATGGATTACAGGGATCAGTTAGTATTAACCGGAGCCATAGACGATGTAGGTGCACCTATCCGTGCTACCAGTGGTAAGAGCTATCGGCTGGGGCTGGAAGTGGATGCAGAATTCATCCTCACCGAGAAATTAAAACTTCGCCCAAATATTGCCCTAAGTACTAATAAGAATTTAGATTTTGTAACCTCCAGAGACGGGGCATTGGTAAATTTGGGGAATACCAATATTTCCTTTTCTCCCGAAATAGTTGCAGCAAATAGTATAGAATATACCCCTGTGAAAAATCTACAGCTCGCGTTTTTATCGAAGTATGTAGGGGAACAGTATATGGGCAATACCGATAGTGAAGTGTCTAAACTGGACGCTTATTTTATTAACGATCTCAATGTCAGCTACCGTATGGAAAATGTACCGTTGGCAAGGGAAATAGTCATTACCGGACTAGTAAATAACCTGTTCAATGTAGAATATGTGGCCAATGGGTATTATTTCACCTACGATGACGATTTTAGTAATCCCGGAACCATAACAACCATCGAAGGAGCAGGGTTTTACCCACAGGCAACAACAAATTTCCTACTTGGAGCAACAATTTTGTTCTAATTAGTGATCTGTAAATTGTCTCCGGTGCGCACAGCCCGGTACTGCTGCATGGGATAAGCATTGGTGTTGGTCTTGTGCTGGCCGGTAACAATGTCGTATTCGTTGGCGTCTGCTTCGCAGGGACAACTGGCAATAATCCCTTCTATGGTCATTTTAGAGCAGCTACTGGGCACGTGATTGGGGTCACTTAGATCGGATGCGGTGTAGAGGTCGTTATTTACGTTATAGATCACTATCCCCTTGATCCCCTGTTGGTTAATTATAATGCTATTTCCCGGAAATTTTAGGGGATTGTACTGTGGAAGATTTAGATTGAGATTAAGACTTACCACCGGATCTGTTAAATATGGATTATTATCGAGAACTCCTCCATCATCACTTTTACAGGACGCCAGTAAAATCAACACGCACAGCGCAATTAGCTTTATTTTCATCAATAGCAAATTTTAATTTTACAAAGTACAAAAAATCGGTAAAAACTATTTTTTAGTATCTTTGACAAACAAAATCCCGTCGTGTATGGGATTTTTTGTGTTTTAGTTAAAACGATGAAGTTATGAGTAAAGTATCTTATTATACTGCGGAAGGACTAAAAAAATTAAGAGACGAACTTAATCAGTTAAAGGATGTAGAGAGGCCAAAGGCCTCCCAGGCCATTGCAGATGCCCGCGATAAAGGTGATTTAAGTGAGAATGCCGAGTACGATGCCGCTAAGGAAGCACAGGGATTGCTGGAGATGAGAATCTCCAAAATGGAAGAAATCCTGGCCAATGCGCGACTAATAGACGAATCTGTACTGGATACTTCGAAAGTATTGGTACATTCGAAAGTGAAAATAAAGAACCAGGCAAATGGGATGGAAATGACCTATAAACTGGTGGCTCAGAGCGAGGCCGATCTTAAAACCGGAAAGATTTCGGTGGATTCACCTATTGGAAAGGGCCTTTTAGGAAAAAAAGTGGGGGATACGGCCGAGATCGTAGTCCCTAACGGTACCTTAAAATTCGATATATTAGAAATTAGCCGCGAATAAAATGACATCATTATTTACCAGGATAATCAATGGTGAGATCCCCTGCTACAAAGTGGCAGAGGATGATAATTTTATAGCTTTCCTGGATATTAACCCCAATACCAAAGGCCATACGCTTTGTGTTCCGAAGAAGGAAGTTGATAAATTATTCGATCTGGACGAAGCTACTTACACCGGTTTGATGCAGTTTTCTTACAAAGTAGCCGGAGCACTTGAAAAGACAGTACCTTGTAAACGAATTGGTATGGCGGTAGTAGGCCTTGAAGTTCCTCACGTACATGTTCATTTAATCCCTATCAATGCCATGAAGGATATGACCTTTCAGCATAAAACCGAGGTAAGTGCTGAAGAAATGGCTTCACTTGCTACCCGGATCGGGGAGAATCTTTAGTTTATTTCAGAAAGTATATTAATGCAGCAATAAGGATCGCATCTATCAGGATGATGATATATGCCAATGGCTTAAGTTTGAGGCCAGAGGGTTTTGGATTGGCCAATTTTCTATTGTATTCAAAGATTCGCTCCAGGTCTTCGGTCCAGCTTACCGGATAGATGGTGGTATCGCACTTTTTGCAGTGCATGACCGAGTTGATATCCTTAGAGGCCTTACTATAGAACCTGTTTTCCTTCTCCAACTGGGTGAAAGTTAGCTCTAAGCCATTTTTATCGTAGCATTCGGGGCAGTTATTATTGAGTTTTGCAGTATGCAGCGTATGGGTTGTTTCGGTCATCTATCGAGCAATTTTTAACAAGATCTCCATGGTTGTGCCTTCTCCTAACGAACTTTTTAGAACCCGGATCTTTCCGCGGTGATATTCTTCAATAATTCGCCTTACAAGGGAGAGCCCAAGGCCCCAGCCCCTGGTTTTGGTTGTATACCCGGGATTGAAAACCTTACGGAAGTTCCTTTTCTGAATTCCTTTACCAGTATCTGAAATCAACAGACGAGCATGCTTTGAGGTGGCTTCAATGCTAATTGTCACTCTTCCTTTGCCCTTCATGGCGTCGATGGCATTTTTAACCATATTTTCGATGGTCCAGCCGTATAATTGCGAATTTAGTTGGACGTAAACAGGATTTACGGGTAAATGAAGTTCGAATTCGATGAGTTTGGAGGTTCTGCTCTTGAGATAGTCGAAGGATTGTCTCGTTTCGGCAACAATATCCATCTTGGTTAGCGTTGGCGTGGAGCCAATTTTAGAGAATCGTTCGGTTATGGTTTTCAGCCGGTCTACATCCTTTTCAATTTCGGCGATATAACTGGCATTTACATTTTCCTGTTTCAATATCTCGGTCCATCCCACCAGGGAGGAGAGCGGGGTCCCGATCTGGTGTGCGGTTTCCTTGGCCATTCCGGCCCAGAGTTTATTTTGTTCAGAGGATTTGGAGGTTTGAAAAAAGAAGTACAGCGCCGTAAAGAACAGTAGGATAATCAAGATAAGCGCTATAGGATAATACTTTAACTTATTGATAATAGGCGAATTACCATAATAAATGGTTTGAAGCACTTCATCTTTGAAACGTATTTCGATGGGTTTGTATTCTGAAGTAAACTGCTCGGCCAGTTGTTTTCTACTGGCGCGTAACTTATCGGGATCTGTCTCCTTCTCCACGATATTTCGAACATCGTACGTATCTTCTTTATGGCTGTACACCACCATAGGTGTGGTGCTGTTACTTTGTAATACCTGAAGCACAATATTGCTTATGTCTTCGTCTTCGTTAAGATCGGTTTGCTCAAATTCATTCTGAGCAGCTGCCCAGATCTGCATTTTACTGCGTTCGTTATCCTTCAGCTGGTTAAAGAACACATAGGTATTCCAAAGGATCAATGAGATGATAAAAATGGATAGAAAAACGAAGAACCAACGAAGGAGCGCCTTTTTATTCTGCATACTTTTTTATTTCTTCCCCAGATACCCGGAAGGTCGGGATGAAGTTCGATAAATATAAAGCAAATATGTTAATATTATTGTGTGCACAAATTTTTAGAAGCATCGCGGTTTGGGTACATTTGTAAGCTATGATCACGATCGATCCCAGGGAAATACCTACACCAAAGTTACACGGTTATTTGCTAGGAGCAGTTTCGCCCCGTCCCATTTGCTTTGCAAGCACTGTGGATAAGGAGGGGTTGGTGAATTTATCACCCTACAGTTTCTTTAATGTTTTTAGCGCTAATCCTCCGGTGATGATCTTTTCTCCTGCGAGGAGGGTACGGGATAATACAACCAAGCATACGCTTGAGAATGTTCATCAAACCCGGGAGGTGGTTATTAACATTGTGAGTTACAATATGGTGCAGCAGATGTCGCTTTCCTCTACCGAATATCCCAAGGAGGTGAACGAGTTTGTAAAGGCTGGTTTTACTGAAATTGCTTCGGAAGTGGTAAAACCTCCAAGGGTGAAGGAAGCTCCCGTACAGTTTGAGTGTAAAGTAAATGAGATCGTAGCTCTGGGAAATGAAGGCGGAGCAGGCAACCTGGTGATCTGTGAGGTGGTAAAATTACACCTTAATGAAAATATACTGGACGAAAACGGGCGAATAGATCCCCTAAAGATCGATACCGTTGCCCGAATGGGAGGCAACTGGTACAGCAGGGCAAAATCGGGCCTGTTTGAAGTAGAGAAGCCCTTAACAACCCTGGGAATTGGTGTGGACGCCTTACCCGAGGGAATTCGGTTCAGTAAAGTACTAAGTGGGAACGACCTGGGGATGCTGGCGAACGTTGAACAATTACCGGAAGGCGTGGATGCCACCTTGGCGCCTTCAGAAGAAATTCAGAAAAAAGCAAAAAAGAAACTCCTCTTTGGTGATGTTAAAGCAGCCTGGAGTATATTAACAGAATAAGAATCACAATTAATAAAAACGATGGAAGTACAGGGAAAAATTAAAATGATAGATGAGACCAAGACCTATGGGAACAATGGTTTCAGGAAACGAGAACTGGTTGTTACTACCGAGGAGCAATACCCGCAACATATTATGATAGAGTTTGTTCAGGATAAGACCGATCTGCTCAACAACTTTAAAGTGGGACAGAATGTAAAAGTAAGTATAAACTTGCGTGGAAGAGAATGGGTGAACCCTCAGGGCGAGACCAAGTATTTTAACTCCATACAGGGATGGCGTATAGAGAATCTCGAGCAGGCCGTATCTGGAGATATGCCTCCTTTACCGCCGGAAGATGCCTTCGAACCCGCAACCGATTTTAATGAAGAGGATCACGATGATCTGCCGTTCTAATGATAGGTATTAAGTAAGTTGAGATCCCGCTATAGAAATACAATTTGTATTCTATAGCGGGATTCTTTTTAAATCAGGAAAATGAGCATCACCAGAGCCATAGAAACGATATTCAAACGGTTTTTACCATCTCCCTTCGCTATTGCGATCATCCTATCGGTAGTAACCATGGTGCTGGCATTCTTCTTCACAGAAGCACCTAAAGACGAAAATCATTTTCTCGCCATTCTCTCCTGGTGGGAAAATGGAATATGGAACAACGACCTGCTGGTATTTGCCTACCAGATGATGCTCATCCTGGTCCTTGGCCACACGCTGGTGCTTAGCAAGCCTGTTAACGGCCTGATACGCAGGCTTACTAACCTGGTAAATTCCACCCAAAGCGCTGTATTGCTTATTAGTTCTACCACCATGCTGGTTTCATTCTTTAACTGGGGCCTGGGGTTGATCTTTGGTGCGATCATGGCTCGCAAAGTGGCCGATGCAGCCCAGGAAAGAGGATTCCCGATAAATTATCCGCTTGTAGGCGCATCGGGTTATGTGGGGTTTATGATCTGGCATGGTGGAATGAGTGGATCTGCGCCTTTAAAAGTGGCAGAAAGCGGTCACCTGGCCAGCTTGATGTCTGGAGTGGGAGATTCTGCCCTGGCTGCGCAACTCCCGGATGTGGTTTCTTTTAGTGAAACCACTGAAAATAGTCTC
>CAJQNO010000206.1 GCA_905479745.1 uncultured Flavobacteriaceae bacterium
TATTCTTTCCTAATAACGAACCTATTTTCAGTTTATTGTATTAATTGGTTAAGATAATATTGTGTTTATTGATCACCTTTCTCAAATTGATCAGTGCATAACGCATTCGGCCCAGCGCTGTATTGATACTAACCCCCGTTTGCTCACTAATTTCCTTAAAGCTCATATCCTTGTAAATTCGCATTACAAGTACCTGCTTTTGGTCTTCGGGCAGCTCTTCGATCAGCCTCCTAACATCGCTTTCTACCTGTCCTTTGATCATTCTTTTTTCAATATTCAGGTTTCCGTCGCTCAATACCGAAAATATGTTGAAATCGTTGTTGTTCTCAAACTTCGGCATTCTGTTATTTTTTCTGAAGTGATCTATCACAAGATTGTGTGCGATCCTCATTACCCACGGTAAAAATTTTCCCTCTTCATTATAGGCACCTCGTTTCAGGGTGTTGATCACCTTGATAAAAGTATCCTGAAAGATATCTTCCGCAACATCGCGGTCGTATACTTTAGAATAGATAAAACTGAAAATTCTTTGCTTGTGTCGCGTAATAAGATCGCAAAGTGCAGATTCATTGCCATTCATATATGCGCTAACTAGAAACGCATCGGTGGGTGTGCTTTGCTTCATATCAATACTTTTTAAAATAAACAACTATAAATTTTTGGTTGTCCAGTCGTAATGTTTATTTATTGAAAGTAGTAATATGCAATAGGCAATGAGTTTTTTGGTCTTTTGTGAGTGGTAAATATAACAACAAAGAATTATGAAATGCAAAAAAAAGTGAGTATTTTCCTGATTAACCTACCAATTCACATGGTTAATAACCACATAAACCCCAGTAAAAGCTTATTTTCCTTACAAAATGTTAAAAATTTAGTGGACTTGATAATAGTTCGCAAAAAGCTATTGGATTGCCCTAAATTTCATTGCTGAATAGTATCTTTGCAAAATTCAGTAAATCGTAGCCATTTTGAACACTCAAACCCTTAGCGCCAAAGAAAATATCCTAATCCAGGGCGCAAAGCTGCACAATCTTAAGAACATTTCGGTGGCCATCCCACGAAATAAACTTGTGGTTATTACAGGCTTATCGGGGAGTGGAAAGTCCAGTCTTGCCTTCGATACGCTCTACGCAGAGGGTCAGAGACGCTATGTGGAAAGCCTTTCGTCTTATGCACGACAGTTCTTAGGCCGCCTGAATAAACCCAAAGTAGATGCCATTAAAGGAATTGCGCCGGCAATTGCCATAGAACAAAAGGTAAATGCAACAAATCCACGTTCCACGGTGGGGACGTCTACCGAGATCTACGATTATCTAAAATTACTTTACACACGTATTGGCCGTACTTACTCGCCGGTTTCCGGAGAAGAGGTTAAAAAAGACTCCGTAAGCGATGTTATAAATTATATCAAATCCTTTCCGGATGGTAAAAAATTATTGCTGCTTTCCCCTATCCTCCTCGAGGAAGGACGAAGCATGGAGAACAAGCTTCAGGCATTGGCACAACAGGGATATGCCCGGGTGAAATTTGACGATACCGTTGTAAGGATTGATGAATTAAAAGGGTCACTTCCGAAGAAATTATTTTTGGTGGTAGACCGGGTGATCACCCAGGATGATGAAGATTTTTATAATCGGCTGGCAGATGCCGCCGAAGTGGCCTTCTTTGAAGGTAAAGGTGAATTGATCGTTGAGAACCTGGAAGATGGGTCTTCTAAATCCTTTAATAATCGTTTCGAAGCCGACGGGATCACCTTTATGGAGCCCAATGTACATCTGTTCAGTTTTAACAATCCGTATGGTGCCTGCCCTAAATGTGAAGGCTATGGCGATGTTATTGGTATCGATGAGGATCTCGTTATCCCAAATACAGCCTTATCAGTTTATGATAACGCTATCTTCCCATGGAGAGGTGAAAGTATGAGCTGGTATCGCGATCAATTGGTGAATAACGCCTATAAATTCGACTTCCCCATTCACAAACCCTGGTTTCAGTTAACCGAGGCCCAAAAACAGCTTGTATGGGATGGGAATGAGTTTTTTGAAGGCCTGCACGATTTTTTCAGCTTTCTGGAGTCCAAAAGCTATAAGATCCAGAACCGGGTGATGTTATCGCGTTACCGGGGAAAGACAAAATGCAGTACATGCAACGGAAAGCGCCTGCGCCCCGAGGCCACCTATGTAAAGATCAACGGAGTTTCAATACAGGAATTAGTAGAGCTGCCTTTACATAAGGTTGCGAAATTCTTCGAAGAGATCGAGTTGAACGCGTACGACCAAAAGATCGCTAAAAGGTTATTATTAGAGATAAGAAACCGACTTTCATTTCTTATGGATGTTGGACTTAGCTACTTAACCCTTAACCGGAAATCGAATACGCTTTCAGGCGGGGAATCCCAGCGAATTAATTTAGCCACTTCGCTGGGTAGTAGCTTGGTAGGCTCTATGTACATCCTGGATGAGCCAAGTATTGGGCTTCATCCTAAAGACACAGAACGGCTCATTGGAGTGTTGCAGTCGCTTCGCGATCTAGGTAATACGGTGATCGTTGTTGAGCATGATGAGGACATCATGAAAGCAGCCGATGCCATCATCGATATTGGCCCTGAGGCCGGAACGCATGGTGGTGAGATAGTCGCAGAAGGAAGCTATAACGATATCCTGATAGCCGATTCGCTAACCGCAAAATACCTCAATGGCACCCTGGAGATCGAGGTTCCGGAAAAAAGACGTAGCTGGAAGAATAGTATAAAACTGCTGGGAGCAAGACACAATAATCTTCAAAATATTGACGCCGAGTTCCCTCTAGGCGTATTTACGGCAGTAACAGGAGTTTCCGGAAGCGGAAAGAGTACTCTGGTTAAAAAGATCCTCTACCCTGCCCTGTTGAGGGAAATTGGTGGATATGGTGAAAAACCCGGGCAGTTTACCGGTCTCGAGGGAAATTATAGTAGTATTAAGAGCATAGAGTTCATCGATCAGAACCCAATTGGTAGATCGAGCAGATCAAACCCGGTGACCTATATCAAGGCCTATGACGACATCCGAAATCTTTTTGCAGATCAGAAACTGTCGGATATTCGAGGATATAAGGCGAAACATTTCAGCTTTAATGTAGATGGAGGACGCTGTGAAACCTGTAAGGGGGAAGGAGAAGTGACCATCGAAATGCAGTTTATGGCCGATGTTCACCTTGAATGTGAAACCTGTGGGGGGAAACGCTTTAAAAAGGAGATCCTGGAAGTAACCTTCGACGATAAGAATATAAACGACATACTCACGCTCACGGTAGATGAGGCCATCGACTTCTTTAAAGAATCCGGGATAGGGAAGATCGTGAACAAGTTACAGCCGTTACAAGATGTTGGGCTGGGTTATGTTCAATTAGGTCAAAGCTCCTCCACCCTCTCGGGCGGAGAAGCGCAACGTATTAAACTCGCCTCCTTCCTGGTAAAAGGTACCTCCAAAGACAAAGCGCTGTTTATTTTTGATGAACCTACCACCGGACTCCATTTCCATGACATCAAAAAACTACTGGCATCGTTTTACGCGCTGCTGGATCGTGGGCATACAGTAATCGTTGTGGAACACAATATCGACCTTATTAAATGTGCAGATCATATTATCGATCTGGGCCCTGAAGGAGGAGAAAAAGGTGGCCGTGTAGTGGCAACCGGCACTCCTGAAACCGTTGCCGGCAATTCTGAATCGTTTACAGGCGAATATCTAAAAGATAAGATCTAAGCCGTTTCAGTAAAGTTTTTTAGTACCTTTAAGTGAATTTGGGATCTATGGCGAAGATTTTTGATCCCGAGTTCATTGTTTTGTGGTACTCAAAATTTTCTGCTATGAAAAAGTTGCTGTTTCTTATTTCGTTATGTTTTCTGAATCATTCTTTCGCACAACCCTATATGCCTATCGTATCGAGTGACCACGCCTGGAGTATAGATGTTAGGGATGGGTTTGTGGGCGCTGTGTCAACAGTACAGATCACGCTAGGGGCTGAAGTGATAATAAATTCGAATACCTATACAGAGGTACTGTATAATGGAACACATCAGGGCTGCTATCTTCGGGAGGAAAATGGTGAATTATATGCCTATGAGGATTCGGTAGGTGACATTTTAATTTTAGATATGAATTTGGAGATTGGTGATACATTCGCACCCCCAAGTCATTGTATCGTTATAAGCGGCAATTTCTTTTTGTTTGATCTGCAGGTAGTTGATGTTTACATGGATAATATTGCGGGCGAAGATAGAAAGGTAATAGAATTGGAAACCCCATTGGGAGTTCCGGAATACTGGATCGAAGGCATAGGAAGTACATCGGCAATTGGTACGGGATTGTATGAATTTGACAACGTTACTTTTTTAGCCTGCTATAAGGACAATGGGGTGATCACCTTTTTTAATGGAGCTTCGTCCTGCGACAACACCACACTTAACTTACCAGAATATCTACGGGATGATATTGTGCTTGCGCCAAATCCGGTGACGGACGTCTCTATTCTTCAACTGCCTTCGGAATTAAATATAGACACCATTCGTATCCTGGATATTGCTGGCCGGATGGTTTCCGAAGAAACAATAACGAAAAACTACATGACTATCAACGCAATGGACTATGCCGCCGGTATTTATTTCTACCAGGTACTAAGTGAAGATAATGTCATCAAGACCGAACGATTTGTTATAAGATAGTTGTCGGTTATCCGTTGTCCGTTGTCCGTTGTCGGTTATCCGTTGTCAGTTGTCGGTAATCTGTTGTCAGTTGTCGGTAATCTGTTGTCATTCCGAACTTGATTCGGAATCTTGAACTTGCATTAGATGCTAAATCAAGCCCGCCATGACCTTCGGGCAGGTTCAGCATGACAAATGAATGACTTCCACAATCTGAAAATCTAATAACTTACTAATCTCACAACCTAAGAACCTCATTATCAAATACATACATCTTTGGCACGGCTATTGGTTTTTTATAACCGAATAGCGCAGGTAGGCATCGCTGATTTTGCCTCATAACCCAAAATACATTGATTATGAAAAAAAGTATTTTAACCGTAGTACTATTCCTGATGGGAATGACTACACAGACTTTTTCACAACAAAACAAAAATGTAGCTTATAATCCGGGTACATACGATCGCTATTACAATTCGCATGAAATTCGTTTTGTAGAAAATGGTGTACTCTATTTGGTAGCTACCAACGGAACTTTCCATTTCCGTGAATTACACGACCCTTATGGGTACCGAAATGGACGACGTAACTACAAGACGGTGTACTACAATTCGGTGCCGGGACAGGTAACCTACGCAAACTCTCGCAGAGGGTATAACAACCTGATAAGAACAGACAGATTTGGACGAATACGTAGTATTGGCCCAACGCAGATCACCTATAAACGAAATGGAAAGGTAAGATCCATAGGATGTGTTACTATGACCTATCACAGGGGATTACTTACTTCGGTTGGTAACCTTGAGATTCATTATAACCGAAGAGGAAAGATAAGAAAGACCACTGGTCATGTAAATAAGTACAATAGAAAATATTGGCACGACTCTTGGTATAGAAATAATAACGATTGGGATGATGATGACTGGGACGATGACTGGGGCCACGATCGAGTAAGAAAAAAGAAAAAAGATTAATACATAGTTTTTTGGTTGGTTAGTTTTTAAATCCGTCGGATACTCTCAAGTTCCGGCGGATTTTATTTTTAGTCCTTTGGCGTAGGTCATGTTCTATTAAGGATTGCGTAAAATTCCTCTCACTACTCACTTTTCATAACCTATATATCACAATTCCAAAAAAACAAATTATGATCAATATTCAATATTTAAATCATTGGTTATTGGAATTTATTTGAGATTTGGTGCTTGTTATTTGATATTTCGATTTCTATCCCCGCTTTTTTTTGTTTAAATAGAATTTCTTCTCACCATTCACTCCTCACCACTGTTAATCAGGCTTTTACAATTTTGGCACGGTCTATGGTAATTATAAATCGTATTGCTGACCAAACCAAAAGTGAAGCAAGTACAATTTAAAACACTGAATTATGAAAAAGTTAGTAACCCTAGTATTTGGAATCCTCCTAACGAGCTTTACCGCTCAGGCTGCTTCCAGTGAAGCAAGTGCTCCATCCTATTATGAATATGATGGAAATGCCTATATCTTCATTGAAGGTGCCGTTGAGTTTTCGGTATTCCCTGATGGTCAGTTCGACTTTGTTTACCTCGGTAGAGATAGCAGAGGAAATGTAAATGTGAACATCAGTACCAATAATGTAAACCTTAATTTTAACTCGGGTTACAACTACGATCCTTACGTACAGTACGACGACTACGGAGCTGTGATCCAGATCGAAGATATCCCTATCTATTACGACAACTACGGCCGTATTATCCAGGCAGGGAACACAGAGATCCGTTATAACGACAGGCGTATCGTGCGCGTGGGAGGCCTGCGGGTATTCTACGACTATTACGGAGGATTCTCCTACTGTACCGGGTATATTAACCTTTGGACGCCAAGATATATTTACAGACCATGGCATGTTTGGTATGTGAGACCACTATATACAAGTTGTATCGTATACGATTACCCTTACCGTCGTTACTACACACCGCACCGCTATGCTTACAACTATCACAGACAATATTATAGAAGTAGAAAAGCGTATAACAATGGTAGACGTAACTTCTACAGACCGGGCAGCCGCCTGCATTATAAAAACGGACGCACGGCTGTAAACAAGGATTACAATCCAAATCGCCGTAATACCATGGTTTCTCAAAACTCTGGAAGACGAAATAGCTTGGCCGAGCGTGGCGATGTACGAAACAGGAATAACAGCCTGGATAGAAAGACATCCACGAACAGGATCAACGGGAATTCGGGCAGAGAGATCGCTAAGAATAACAAACGCGGTGGAACCGATAGCAATAGAGCCATTAACCGTAGTGGTAATAAGAATAGAAGTAACAGCATTAATTCCAACAAACGGAATAATGTGAAACGTGGCGATGTAAATAGATCAAACAGAAGCGAAAGCGCTGTGAACAGAAATAAAAAGGCTACCGTTTCAAGAGGAAATGCAAAACAAAGACCATCGGCGAATACAAACCGGAATACGATAAAACGAAAATCGTCTGTAGACAGAAGTAAATCAACACGAAACAAAAGTGTTGTCTCTAACAGAAGTACAAGGCCTCAGACCAAGAGTCGTTCGGTGAACAACTCGAGCAGGCCAAAGGCGAACAGAAGCTCTTCAGTGAACAGGTCTAAAGCCTCTTCCAGCAGAAGTTCCGTATCCAGCCGCAGCACGAACAGAAGTCGCCGCGGAAACTAAAGATTTTTTTGGTTGGTTAGTTTGAAACTCTCGCAAGGCAGTGTGCCGGGCGGGAGTTTCGCATTTAGGCATGGTGTATGATCTCGCTTAGGGATTGGGTGAGTTCGCGCCTGCTAAACCTCTCTATCCCTTCCGGCTGAATTCTTAACGTTCCTTGCTGAAAGGCCTGGTACAACTCTAGTAGTTTTTCTTTCAATTCCCTTGTTTGCGCGGGATTAAAAAATGATCCTGCCCTGGTGTCGTCCAGTATCTTCGCGATATCGCTACCTTCAGGACCTATGGCCAAAATTGGACGTCCTGCTGCCAGATACTCGAATAATTTCCCTGGAATGATCGCACGGGTTTCTGGCTTGTCCATTTCCAAAAGCAGTAAAACCTGAGCATTATGCTGCGACTGCCGCGCTTCTTTGTGAGGCACATAACCCTCTGTTCGGAAATGCTTATTCAAACCAAATTCTTCTAAACTCCTCAAAACTTCATCACTTACCACGCCCACCAATTTTATTAGCAGGTCGTCATTAAAGTTTTTATTCTCCCCACATAATTCACTTAGTACTTGCCATAAGGACACAGGATTACGTTCACTGAGGAGCGAACCTATATGAGCCAGAGAAAATTTACGATCCGGTGTTGGCGTGATCTCTTCGGTAACTTCGTATCCGTTGGTGATCACACTAATGGGTTGGTCTGTTTTTTCTGAAAACTCCTTCTTCGTGGTCTCACTAGTAACCACAATATGGTCTGCCTTTCGTAAAACTTCCAGCTCGAGCTTTTTATGTTTTTCTTCTGAACTTTCCGTAAGACGCAACGACTTATGATAGTGTATGGTTGTCCAGGGGTCGCGAAAATCTGCGATCCACCGGATGCCCGAAATTTCTTTCAGCTGAAGGCCAATTAGATGCAAACTGTGTGGTGGCCCTGTGGTAATTATGGTGTCGAAACTATGCTCCTTTAAATAATCCTTCAGAAATTTTACAGAAGGCTTAACCCACCCTACCCTGGCATCGGGGATGAAATAATTCCCACGGATGTACAACATCAGCTTTTCTATGATTCCCGGCGACTTTTCAGAAATGATCCCACTGCTTATCCGCCTGGTTTTCTTTTTCGAAAACATGCCCGCTAAACGATACGGTTCTTTTACAGGTTGTTTTATCACCTCAACACCTGTAGGGATCTGTTGCAACAGATCTTCATCAAGGATTGGATAATGTGGGTTTTGGGGAGCATATACCACCGGCTCCACATCGAATTCACCCAGGTATTTAACGAAATTCAACCAGCGCTGAACTCCGGGTCCGCCGGCAGGCGGCCAGTAATATGTTATAATGAGGGCTCGTTTCACTTTTGGTTATTCTTCGGCAACCTTACTTTCCTGTCTGCGTTTATACCATAATCCGCCAAACAGAACCATCAGTAATATTACAAAACTAACCAGGGCTATGGTCCCGCCGGTCTTGATCACTGTGGGTTCGAACTTAAATTCTATTTTATGATTTCCTGCCGGGACAGGCATGGCACGCAATACGTAGTTTGCACGGATGTACTCTGCCGGTTGCCCATCAATGTAGGCATTCCACCCTTTAGGGTAATACACCTCCGAGAAGACCGCCAGTTGCGGTGAAGTAGAGGAACTCTCATACACCAGGTGATTAGGTTTATATTGGGTGAGGTCTATGGTTGCAGTGGAATCCCGCACTATATTTTCAAGAGGTAATTTATCCTGAAATTCTTTGTGTACCACGACCGTTCGTTTAGTGTCCAGGCTATCGAGTAACAGTAATTCCTCATTGGCATTTTCGGCTAGTAGAAGATTTTCTACAAACCAAGCGTTCCCGTTCGCAAAAGGATTCCGCTGAGCTACAGGACCACCGTTGGGACTCTGTCCAATAATGTATCGTACGTTCATCATATTGAGGATCCCTATATCGCCTTCAGCTAAATAAAAATCATCCAGATCCTGTACCCTTCCCGGTTTGGCGGCGTGATATCCGCCCAGGGCATTATGGAAATAGCTGGCCCTTCCACTGCTGAATGGATTGGTGGTGATGTCGTACACCCTGAAATATCCGTCATCTTCCAGTATCTGTAAATCTGCCGGACTCTTCTGAAACGGCTGGTCCATAATTCGGGCGTTTACAAAATCATCGTTGTTTACATATCGCCAGTCTACCCCAACCAGATCAACCACGATCAATAGGGCGAGTAAGGCGATCACCGTGTTTTGTTTGAGCTTATCTTTCAGAAAAAACCATAATACCGCAGCTGCCAGTAATACAAAGGCCAGGGATCGAATGGTATCGGTAATAAAAAGTGAAGCCCGGTCCTCGCGAATGGCCTCTACCAGGGGTGTTCCCAATTGATCGCGTAATTCCTGATCGTACGGACTCGCGAAATCAAGTCCGGGAATCGCCGTCTTGAACAGGAGGAAAACCACCGCCAGTCCGCCAACGATCCCCGTTGCCCACAATAGTGCTTTTTTTCGCTTTTCGGGACTTACAAAATCGTTGAAGTACTGATGGAGTCCTACAATGGCCAGAATAGGAATAACTAGCTCGATGATCACTTGTATGGATGATACCGCCCTGAATTTATCATAGAGGGGTATATAATCGATAAAGACTTGGGTTAAGAACTCAAAATTCTTACCCCATGATAGTAATAGGCTGAGAATAAAAGCCGAGAGGATCCACCATTTTAACCTACCCTTCACCAGGAATAATGCCAGCACGGCAAGAAAGATCATGATCGCACCAATATAGGCCGGGGCTGCTACTATAGGCTGATCTCCCCAATAGACGGGAAGCTGTTTAAGGATCTCCCTCGCTTCCTGAGGCGAGGCCCCCAGTTTCATCAATTCATCCAGAGTTTCCCCATTGTCGGGTAGCGGTTCACTGCTACCACCCCCCATGAATCTGGGGATAAATAAATTAAAGGTTTCTAACCTACCATAGCTGTATTCTGTAATATACTCGTAGCTCAAACCATCTCCACTTTTCTTTTCGCTGCCATCGGGTGAAATGGTGAGTTCGCTTTTTCCACGGGTAGACGTATCTGCATATTCTTTGGTGGCCAGTATATTGGTGGCATTTAGTCCCAGGGCGATAAAAACCCCAAGTAACATGATGGCTACCGATTTAAAATAATGTGTAAGTAGTTTTTTTCTATAGGCATCGATAAAATAAGCCACTCCTATGCATAGTACCAACAGCATGAGGTAGTAGGTCATCTGAAAGTGATTGGCAACCAGTTCCAGGGCCAGAGCCACGGTAGTGAGTAAAAAACCCCAAAGGTATTTGCCCCGAAAGGTGAGGACAATTCCGCTTAGAACCAGCGGCATATAAGCAATCGCATGAGCCTTGGCATTATGTCCTACCCCAAGAATTATAATAAGATAGGTGGAAAAGCCGAAAGCCAGGGCTCCCAGGAAGGCCAGCCTGTAATCTACTTTCAATACCAGGAAAAGTATGTAAATGGAAATAAAATATAGGAATAGATAATCTGCCGGGCGAGGTAAGAATCTCAAGGTAAGATCTAGTTTCTTAATGTAGTTATGGGGATATTTAGCTCCAAGCTGGTATGTAGGCATACCACCAAAGGCCGAATTGGTCCAATAGGTTTCCTCCCCTGTGGCTTCGCGAAAATCGTTTTGTTGCTTTGCCATCCCGGTGTATTGTACAATATCGCTCTGAAATATCTTCTTTCCCTGAAGTACCGGATTAAAATAGGCCAGTGAGGCCACAAGAAAAAGAACTAATACGATAAGGTGCGGCAGAAAACCCTTTAATTGTTGCATAAAACAGGAGTATGTTAAGAAGGATGAAAATTAATCAATTTCTTCGTAATCTACATACTCGCCCACGGTAGATGTGGTCTTTCTTTTTTGGGTAGGAATTTTATCGATGCTAATACTTCCCTCCTTCTCGCGAGTTGGTTCCTGCTGAAACGGATTTGCACCGAAGGCTTGTTCGAATTGTTTCCCGGCTTTCTTGGCTATATACCTCATTATATAAGGTTTAAGTAGTTTCAGGAGAAACTTTAACCCCATATATACCAGAAGTATAATTAAAACCGTTTTCAAAAATGTGACCATAGAATCTTGTATACGTTTCAAAAGTACATATTGAAGCACAAAAAGACGAAAATCAACTATTAAATAAATGATAAAATAATATATCTTTGAACTAAACCCATATCCATGACCCGAATTAAAATCCTGTTTCTCACAGCGTTCTTCATTATAAGTTTCGGAAGTGTTTCTGCACAATATACAGACATGATCAACACCAATCGCCCCGGGGTTTCCCAGGGAGCATTTTCTGTGGGGAAGAACGTACTCCAGTTTGAAAGTGGTATGAGCTATGGGAAAGAAAAACACAGCCTCCTGGATACCGAAACCAGCGTATTTGCCATCGATTACAGCGCTCGCTATGGATTCTTCAGGGAGGAGCTGGAAGTAAGCCTTATTGGAAGCTTCGAAATGCATAATGTAACCGATGAAAGAGGAGCAGTACCCCTTGAGTATAAGCAGAGTAATTTCAGAAGCAATACTCTTGGTGCCAAGTATTTGATCTATGACCCTTATCGGAAAATGGAAGAGAAAGGCCCCAATCTTTACAGTTGGAAGGCCAATAATAAATTTCAATGGGCAGATCTAATTCCGGCGGTTTCGGTATATGCGGGGGCAAACTTCGATTTTGCCGATAATCCATTCACCCCGGAGACCGAATCGACTATTAGTCCGAAACTAGTGGTATCCACCCAAAACAACTGGATTGGTGGCTTTGTGTTTGTTACCAATATCATCGTAGACAGGGTCACTACCGATTTTCCTACCTATGGTTATATCTTAACCCTTACCCACGCCACCAACGATTATTTCTCTATTTTCGTGGAGAACCAGGGATTTAAGAGCGATTTTTACGCAGACCAGCTATTTCGTGGAGGTGCAGCGGCGTTGATCACTCCGGATCTCCATGTGGATGCCTCGATCACCTTGAATTTTAAAGATACCCCTTCTCTTTTCTATGGTAGGATTGGCGTAGCCTATCGATTCGATATGCACGACCAGGATGAGTATATAGAAGAAAAAGGAGCCCAGGGAAGAAAGAAAAGGAAAGCGGAAAAAGGGACTAAAAAACAAAAGAAAAAAAGAGAAAGAAAGCGTAAAGATGATTTTATCGAAGATGACGGGGATGGAGGCGGACTCCAATTTTAATAGTGTATGATCGAAATTACTCAAGTAACCACCAAAAAAGAGCTCAAGAAGTTTGTAACCTTTCCGTTTAAGCTCTACAAGAATAATAAATACTGGGTTCCTCCTCTAATAAAAGATGAGATGGAAACCCTGGATCTTTCGCGTAATCCGGTTGCTAAAAATGCTGAAGCCACGTACTACCTCGCCACGAAAAACGGAGAACTTGCCGGCAGGATCGCTGTTATAGTGAATCACCTTGAAATTAATGAACAAGGCAAGAAAAAAGTACGTTTTGGCTGGTTTGATGTAATAGACGATATAGAAGTTACCAAAGCATTATTGGAGAAGGTATATGAAAAAGGCAGAGAGCTCGATCTGGAATATGCCGAAGGCCCGGTTGGGTTTTCGAACATGGAAAAGGCCGGAATTCTTATTAAAGGTTTCGATGAGATGAATACGATGATCACCTGGTATCATCACCCTTATTATGCCAAACATTTTGAAACACTAGGATTTAAGAAACAGGCCACCTGGGTTGAGTTCCGACTTAAAATACCGCCTGAAATAAAGGATAAGGTCGCAAAATTTTCGGGTATTGTGAAGCAGCGTTACGGACTTTCGGTGATCAGGTTCAAGAATAAAAAAGAGATCCTTCCCTACGTGGATAGCATGTTCGATCTGCTGAATAAAACCTATAACACCTTACAGACCTTTGTGCCAATTCAGCAATACCAGATAGACTATTATAAAGAAAAATACTTCAGTTTTATACATCCCGATTACATCACCTGTATTAAGGATAAAGAAGGGAAGCTCATCGCGTTTTCGGTAGTGATGCCGTCGTTTAGCAAAGCATTGAAAAAAGCCAATGGAAAGCTGCTCCCCATGGGTTGGTGGCATATACTCCAGGCTCAAAAGAAGAATGACCTGGCGGCGTTTTATCTCATTGGTATCGATCCCGAATATCAGGGGAAGGGAGTTACTGCCATCATCTTCGAGGAGATGCAGTATTTGTTTAATTCGAAAGGTATAAATACCGTCGAAACCAATCCCGAATTAATCGAGAATACCGCGGTCCAGTTACTTTGGAAAGATTACGATCCCGTTCAGCATAAGGAACGCAGTACCTTCCGGATTGACCTCTGAAAATTTCACACATAGCATAGCCATGAAGGCTAATACATCTTGTTCTCTTCCCTTCTTTAGGATTAAGGAGAGTTTAAAAATATCGGATAGAACACACTAATTACTCGCCCATTGCGGCGGCAACGGCGGCAGACAATCGTTTATACGTGCCGTTTTCCAGTCGTTCGCGAATAGCCGAGAATGCATCAAGGGTTTCGTTAATATCTTCCATGGTATGAGAAGCGGTTGGGATCATGCGGAGCAAAATCAATCCCTTCGGAATTACAGGATACACCACTATCGAGCAAAATACACCATAATTTTCCCTTAGGTCTTTTACCAACGCCATAGCTTCAGGGATGCTACCTTTCAGATAGACAGGTGTAACACAACTTTGAGTAGTTCCCAGATCGAAACCACGCTCGCGAAGTCCACCTTGTAATGCATTCACATTTTCCCATAGCTTATCCTTCAACTTGGTAGTGGAACGAATCAAATCGAGTCGCTTTAATGCTCCTGCCACCAATTGCATCTGCAAGGATTTTGCAAACATTTGTGAACGCAGGTTGTACTTTAAGTAATTGATGATCTCCTCATCAGCTGCTATAAAGGCTCCCGTGCTGGCCATAGATTTCGCAAAGGTTGCGAAATACACATCGATATCATCCTGTACACCTTGCTCTTCACCAGCTCCTGCACCGGTTTTTCCAAGGGTACCAAATCCATGCGCATCGTCTACGAACAAGCGGAAATTATACTTTTTCTTAAGCCCCACGATCTCTTTGAGTTTTCCCTGCTCGCCTCGCATACCAAATACACCTTCAGAGATCAATAAAATTCCTCCACCGGTTTTATTGGCTACTTTTTCGGCGCGTTTCAGGTTCTTCTCGATACTTTCCATATCGTTGTGCTTGTAAGTAAATCGTTGTCCCAAGTGTAAGCGTACTCCATCGATTATACAAGCGTGAGCATCTACATCGTAAACAATTACATCGTCTTTAGATACAAGTGCATCAATGGTGGATACCATTCCCTGGTAGCCAAAATTGAGTAAATATGCGGCTTCCTTGTTTACAAAAGCAGCCAGTTCTTTCTGAAGTTGCTCGTGAAGATCTGTATGGCCACTCATCATTCGTGCGCCCATAGGGTAAGCCGAGCCGTATTTCGCGGCTGCTTCGGCATCTACTTTTCTAACTTCAGGGTGATTTGCTAAACCAAGATAGTCGTTCACACTCCAGGTGATAACCTCTTTCCCATTAAAAATCATTCTGTTCCCAATAGGGCCTTCCAGTTTTGGAAATACAAAATAACCTTCGGCCTGCTCCGCCCATTTGCCTAAAGGTCCTTTGTCTCTGTATATTTTTTCAAATAGATCTTTCATTAATAATCAAGAGTTTTTATGACGCGACAAAATTAATTAAATTTATCAGTATAACCATATTCTTTTTATCGAAGTAATTTGGTACAAAAAAAGTCATCTGCCTGAGACAGATGACTTTACGGTTATTGGTCAAAAGTTTATTTTACATATTGGATGTTGAGAATCTCAGAAGCCGACATTTCTCCGAATCCTTGCTTTTCCATCCATTCGTCGCTGTATATCTTACTCATATAGCGCGAGCCATGATCCGGGAAGATCACAACAATATTGCTGTCTTTTGTAAATACCCCTTCCTCTTCTAGTTGTTTGAGGCCCTGCATTGCGGCACCGCTAGTGTATCCTACAAATAGTCCTTCTGTTTTAGCCAGTTCCCTTGCAGTAAGTGCGCTTTCTTCGTCTGTAACCTTCACAAATCTGTCGATGCTGTCAAAGTCTGTAGCAGATGGCACTAGGTTTTTTCCTAGGCCTTCAATACGGTAAGGATAGATCTCATTCTTATCGAATTCGCGAGTTTCATGATATTTCTGAAGCACAGAACCATAAGCATCAATTCCAATTACCTGTACATCGGGGTTTTGTTCTTTTAAATAACGTGAAATACCCGATATGGTACCACCGGTACCACTACAAGCAACCAGATGTGTTATCTGCCCACTGGTTTGATCCCAGATCTCCGGGCCGGTTGTATGATAGTGAGCATCTATATTTAGAGTATTGAAATATTGATTGATGTAGACAGATCCGGCGATCTCGTTATGCAGGCGTTTTGCCACTTCATAATACGAACGCGGGTCGTCGGCCGCAACGTTGGCCGGACATACATACACCTGCGCTCCCATGCTTTTAAGCATATCGATCTTGTCATCGGAAGACTTAGAACTCACCGCCAATATACACTTATAACCTTTCAGAATACTAACCATAGCAATACTGAACCCTGTGTTACCACTTGTGGTTTCGATAATAGTATCACCGGGAGTGAGAATTCCTTCCTTTTCGGCCTTTTCGATAATATATAATGCGATTCGGTCTTTTGCAGAATGTCCGGGATTAAACGCTTCTACTTTAGCAAAGTAGTTGCCTTTCATGCCTTTTGTAATGTGATTGAGCTTTATTAACGGTGTATTACCAATTAATTCCAACACATTTTCATGGGCCTTAATAGCTTCTTTCATAAAGAGAGGTTTTGTTAGTTGAATGCATGGTAAAACCATACATTTCCTGAACGGGCCAAAGGTACGGCAAAAATTTTAATTAGTCTGTTATTCCTTCAAGACTAAGTAAAAATGCATAGTCCATTGCGGTTTCCTTTAGCGCTTCAAATCTTCCGGAAGCCCCGCCATGACCGGCTTCCATATTAGTATGAAACAAGATCACCGAATTGCCGGTATTGTATTCGCGCAGTTTTGCAACCCATTTTGCGGGTTCCCAATACTGTACCTGGGAATCGTGGTATCCGGTTGTAACAAAAATATTAGGATAAGCTACTTTCCTTACATTATCATAGGGAGAATAGGACTTCATATAATCGTAATATTCCTTTTCATTTGGATTTCCCCATTCGTCATATTCTCCGGTTGTTAGCGGAATACTATCATCCAGCATGGTGGTAACCACATCGACAAATGGCACCGATGCTACAACACCGTTATAGGTTTCGGGAGAAAGATTAAGAATAGCCCCCATCAGAAGCCCACCAGCCGATCCTCCGGAAGCATACATATGCTCCGGGGAGGTATACTTTTCAGAAATTAAAAACTTAGAAACATCAACAAAATCTGTAAACGTATTCTTTTTCTTCAATAATTTTCCGTCTTCATACCATTGTCTTCCCAGGTACTCACTGCCTCTCACATGGGCAATGGCAAATATAAACCCGCGGTCCAGTAAACTTAATCTAGTGGTGGAGAAATAAGGATCGATAGTGGATCCATACGATCCGTATCCATACAAGAGTAATGGATTACTACCATCCTGCTTCATTCCTTTTCGATATACCATGGAAACCGGGATCTTGGTACCATCGGCCGCTGTAGCCCATAATCGTTTACTCTCGTAGTTATTTTTATCGAATTTACCGCCCAGCACCTCAACTTCCTTCTTTATTTCCATCGTACGGGTATCCATATCGAAATCTATTACGGAAGCCGGAGTAGTAAGAGAATTATAACCATATCGCAATATTCTGGTGTTAAATTCGGGATTTTGCATGGTATAGGCGGTATAGGTCTCATTGTTGAAAGGCAAGTAATAAGCCTCCTTTCCAGAGTCCCAGGGCATAACCTTAATTTTATTTAAACCGTTATTGCGTTCGCTCACAACAAGATAATCCTTAAAGATATCGACATCCTCCAGCAAAACATCTTCACGGTGCGGGATCACATCTACCCAATTCTCCATTCCGGTTGCGGTTTCCGGGGTCTTCATCAGTTTAAAATTACTGGCATCATCCTTATTGGTTAAAATATAAAAATGGTCGCCAAAATGACTTAGGTTGTATTCGAGTCCGCGCACTCTTGGCTGGAAAACTTTAAACTTCTCCTCTGGTTTGTTGGCATTTAGTATTCTGAACTCGTTAGTGAGTGTACTGTAACTACCTATTACCAGATATTTGTTAGACTTTGTTTTGTATACGTAAGTCCCAAAAGTTTCGTCTTCTTCGGTATAGACAAGGAGGTCCTTTTCCATATCCGTACCCCGTACATGCCTGTAAATAGAAGAAGAACGTAGCGTCTGTTCATCCTTTCGGGTATAGAACAGTGTTTTATTATCATTAGCCCAGGTGGAACTTCCAGTGGTTAAGGGGATCACTTCATCTAAGATCTCACCGGTTTCGAGATTTTTTATATGAATATTGTACTTTCTCCTGCTAAGCGTGTCCACACCAAATGCCGCCCATTTATTGTCCGGACTCACATTGATTCCTCTTAGGTTGTAGAACGAATAGCCTTCGGCCATTTCATTTACGTTGAAAAGGATCTCCTCTTTGGCATTTAACGAGTCTTTCTTTCGGGTGTAAACCGGATAATCCTTTCCTTTTTCGTAGCGGGTAATGTAGTAGTAACCATTATAAAAATACGGAACCGACTCGTCGTCTTCTTTGATCCTGCGCTTCATTTCCTCGAACAGATCTTCTTTTAGATCATCGGTATGAGCCGTCATCTTGTCGTAGTAATCGTTTTCCCGCTCCAGGTAATCTATAACTTCAGGGTCATCCTTTTGGTTCAGCCAATAATATTCATCTACGCGTACATCCCCGTGTTTTTCAAGATTCTTAGCAATTTTTTCTGCCTTCGGAGGCTTTATATCCATATTCTTTTTAGTATCATTCTTCATGTCGCACGAAGTCGCAAAAATAATAGAAGCCATACAAACAATGGTATAATATTTCATCTCATTTACGTTGATTTATAGTCGCACAAAATACTAAATTTGCAATCAAGATAAAAAGACAATGCTATGTTTGGAGATTTAATGGGAATGATGGGTAAATTGAAAGAAACCCAGGCCAAGGTGGAAGCCACCAAAAAAAGATTGGATACGGTACTAATAGACCAGTCCAGTAATGATGGATTACTTAAAATAACGCTTACTGCCAACAGGGAGATAAAATCCATTGAAGTGGATGACAGTTTGTTAAATGACAAGGAACAGTTGGAAGACTATCTTATCCTCAATCTTAACAAAGCCATCGAAAAGGCGAGTAAGGTAAACGAAACCGAGTTGGCCGCTGTAGCCAAAGAAGGCATGCCTAATATTCCAGGCATGGATCAGCTTTTTAAATAGTCTTAAATATTTCTGTCCAGGAAAGCAAAGTGATTACTGGTATCACGAAGGGAACTATAACCGGAAATCTCGTCCTGAGCTTTCCCTTTGTAATTGAGTATCAATAACTTTGGAAATGTACGGCTGCGATTTAATTTGGCTAAAATAGATTTGTTATAGGCGAATTGTTCCTGGGTAAGAATATCTGTCCTACGGGGATAATCGATCATTACCAGCACAAATTCCTCACTCTTCTTTCTAAATTCCTCACTGTCGAAAAAATCCTTTTTCAGCATTTTACAGGGAGAACACCAGTCACTGCCCGTAAAGTACAGCAAGATGGGCTTATTAGTTTTTTTCGAAATTTTCTGTGCTTCCTCAACGTTTGTTAGCCAGTTGAGAGATATATCGCTATCCTGGGCAAAGGCGCTTGTAGTTAATCCCAGAAAAGCAATAATCAAGAGATATTTCATGACCGAAAAATTTAGGATTTGAGACACATTTTTCATGCCAAATATGCACTAAAAAAAAAGGATTCCCAAATTACGGGAATCCTTTTTAAGAATGTTGATGGTTTGTTAATCAATTAATTATTGATTAATCTGAATTCTGTTCTACGGTTTGCGGCATGCTCGCGCTCTGTACACGATACGCCGTCAGAACAA
>CAJQNO010000207.1 GCA_905479745.1 uncultured Flavobacteriaceae bacterium
ACTAATGGTCACTACATCATACGTAGATGGTGAGCTGGCCAACAGGTCTTCCGGGTTGATATCGGCAGTACCGTCTGGTCCTAGTTCGATCGTTACATCCTGGCATACTAATACCGGAGGAGTATCATCTATCACGTTTACAATCGCGGTACATGACGATTCATTTCCAGAAGCGTCTGTAGCAAAGATGGTTACTTCTGTTAATCCTAGGTCATCACAGGTGAAGTCTATCACCATTCCACCACCACCAGATCCTGTTTCATACAGAATGTTTCCGTTGAATACACGAGGTTGGAATGTAGTACCCGTAAACGGATAATTTTTACCAGCTCCTTCTAAGAACTCGATATTAGCATCGGACGCAAATACATTACCAGTTGCTGTACCGTTTGTATAATTGAATCCTCCTGTAGAGAAATCTGTTGGCGTTACATAGAACGCATGTGTTTCTCCAGCCGGGATAACATAATTAAGTGTAAGGTTCAACGGAGTAACTACTCCGTCGCCATTAGATACAACTCCGGGGGCTGTACCAATTAAGGTCCATGCACCAGGATTATCTTCAGATCCAACCCATGTTCCGGACTTGGCATATACTTCCACATCGAAAGTCGCGCCCGTATCCCCATGAATATCGAAGGACTGGATTGTCACCTCGTTCAAGGCGTTGATATCGAACATGTTTCCGAAGTTTCCATTACCACCTGCTAATGTAGTAGCAAGAGTTGATGGCATTCCGCCACCGCCACCAGAAATTGTTACACCACCAGCGCCACAGTTATCATCCCATCCTATTACAAGGTCTGTTGCAGGAACTGAAGCCATACCATTGGCATCAAGAACCACATCATATGGTGCAGCAGCTATATCATAGTCTAATGAGAAATTATCTACTCCATAGTGCCATCCCCATGAGCCGCCGTTGTCGTCGAAAGTCCAACGAACCTGAAGGGCAGCATTAGAATAAGCAGTAATATCTATAGACTCGGTTTGAATATCCGGATCAAGATCTACATTATAAAGAGCAACTTGTTGCCAGGCAGCACCGTCCCAGACTTCAACTGTTCCGGTCGATCCACCTCCAGCTTCCTGGAAGGCAACATCATAACCTAGAGTTACAGTAGCACCCCCTGAAGTATCATATACATCGGATAGTAGAGATGCATTACTCGCTGGAGCTCCTGCACCACAGGCATCATCATCAAAGAACATGGCCGGTGTAGTAAAGTCGTCTCCTGTAGGAAGATTGGTTCCATTTTCCCAGTCGCAGGTACCTGTGTTGATCACAGTACTCCATCCGGCTGGTAATCCGGCGTCGAAATCTTCAGAAATATTAACTGTGCCAGCAGACCCTACACAAGTTACAGTAGGCGCTTCTACGTCGTTTACAGTAACATTGAAAGTACATTGTACAGAGTTTCCACCTGCATCTGTATACTCCAGCGTTGTAAGAGTAGTTCCCACAGGGAATACATCTCCAGATGGGAATCCGGTGATGACCGTGTAAGGTGCATTGGACGCATTATACTCATATCGAACCCCTCCGTTCCAAACCCGTGGGCTGAAAACAGATCCTGTAAATAATCCAGAAGTAGCAGATCCAAGATCTAAGGTAATGTCTGCATTAGAATATTGTTCGTTGGTTCCATTACCGTTAGTATAATTAACAGACTGATCCATAAATACTGCCACTGCATATGTAGTGTTAGCGTTTAAAGTAAGAGGTGTTGTTAACACCAGTGTAGTAGGATTATTTGTGTCTGCTGAAGGTCCGGATGCGGTAGATGCAACGGCACCCCATGCTCCTGGATTCGTTTCGTTACCAGAGTAAGTACCACCGGCGATCAGGTAGATATCTGCGTTCACAGTAACACCTGCGGCAGCATCTGTATTTATATCGATCTCATTTAACGTAAGAGTGTTTCCACCAATGGTTGCATCGAAATAAACGGTAGCGTTAGCTCCCAGACCATTTCCTCCTGCGTATAGAGTAGAAAGTTCATCCATAACAATTCCGCCACCCATAAAACAGTTATCCATTACTGTTGGATTAGGGTAGGTAACAACCGCACCACAAATACCAGGATCGTTATCCGTTACTATATCTGCTGGACAGGTTACTATAGGAATTTCGTTATCTTCTACTGTAATAGTGAATTGACAAGTAGAAGTATCTCCCTCATCGTCAGTAGCAGTAAATTCTATAATGGTATCACCTACCGGGAAATCACTTCCGGATGGTGGCCCCATAGTTTGCATCACAGTTACCGGTCCGCCATCAGGATCTATCGCAACTGCATCGGAGAATGAAACCTGGGCTGTACATAGCCCTGGATCGTTACTTGTCACAACATCCATTGGACAGTTGATGATTGGAGGAGGCAGTGCACAATTAAAGATCTGCATATGGTCAATGGAAGTATCAGATTCGAAAGTAGAAATAGCTCCATTACCTTCAGTCATACATACCTGAATTGTTACCATCAAACCTGCATAAGCACTAAGATCTACTTCACCTTGTAACCAGGGATCGGTCTGGCTTGTTTGCATTTGGCCAGTAGCGATAAATTCCTGAGTACCATTTACATTGATGATCAGGTCCCCAATATTGTCTCCAAACATGTAGTACCAGAAAGAAAGGTATAAAGGTGCAGCTTCGGCCGTTAGGTCGACAGTTGTACTCATACAATGAGTTTCTCCGGCGAGTGTAAAGGACCCTTCAAGAAATACATATTCCGGCCCGGACATCCCTTCCGGATTACATTCAGAACCAGTACCGGAAGACGGAGTATCTCCGTTGGTACTAATAGTTAGATCATTTGCACCCACAGGTACAGGATCTTCGGTAAATACTCCGAATCCTGAATCGAAGGTTTCTTCCCAGATCACCGCAGGGGTCATTACCCCTGGACAAGCTAAACCTGCCGGAGGATCGGGAAATCCAACAGTTGGAGAACAGCCGGGATTTTGACCCGTCGCCTCCGTTTGCATAAACAAACCGAAGGATGCAAATAACAGTGAGGTTATTAACATTCTCCAGTTCGAGAAAGTAACTTTTTTCATATTCTTCCGTTTAAATTTATAATTGATATGATTTATGTTAAAAATAACATAAAAATTATATAAAATCATAAGATAAATGGGTTGAATCGTTGAACGGACAACAAATTCGGTCGATTTTCAAATTGTCCATAGAGAAAATACCAATTTGAGTAATTGAAAACTACAAATTATGGGATCAATTTAATTTTTCGGTAAGCTTCTTGAAGACTATTTTTGGGTTTTTAGCTTCATAAAGAATCTCATATACTGCATCAATAATGGGTGTTTTGGCTTTCTTTTTGCCCTTTTTTTGATTCAATAGATAGGCACTTTTGGTCGCGTAATATCCTTCGGCCACCATACTCATTTCCATCATCGCACTTTTTACCGTATATCCCTTCCCTATCATATTACCAAACATCCTGTTACGGCTAAAAATAGAATAGCCGGTTACCAACAGATCTCCCAAATAGGCCGAACCGTTAATATCACGCTTCATTTTATGAACCTTTTTTACGTAGCGTTTCATTTCCCTTATGGCATTACTCATTAAAACGCTTTGAAAATTATCACCATATCCCAGGCCATGGGCAATACCTGCTGCAAGCGCATAGATATTCTTGAGCATGGCAGCATATTCGGTCCCAATGATATCGTCACTGGTTGTGGTCTTTATATATTCGCAGCGTAATTTTGAAGCCACAAGCTCGGCCTTTTCTTCATCTGCACAGGCTATAGTAAGATAAGAAAGCCTTTCCATGGCAACTTCTTCTGCATGACATGGTCCGGAAATCACACCAATATCCTTGAAAGGAATATTATAATGTGTAAAAAAATGATCTCCAACAATGAGGCTACTTTCGGGCACAATACCTTTTATAGCCGAGAAAATTATCTTTCCTTCAAGGGAAACCTTTAATTTTTTAAGCTCTTGATCTACAAAGGCAGATGGGATCACAAAGATGAGATAATCCGCATAAGTTACCATTTCATTGATATCGTTACTCAATCTTAGCTGATCTGTGTTGAATTCAACCGAACTTAAATAATTAGGGTTGTGATGCTCCTTTTTTATGTGCTCTACTGCATAAACACTCCGCATATACCAGCCAACTTCGTCGAGGTTTTCACAAAGCATTTTCACGATGGCGGTAGCCCAACTTCCTCCTCCAAAAACAGCAAATTTAGGTGTATGAGACATCTGAGATTAAAATTAAATTCAAAAGTACAGAATTATAAATACATTGTAAGTAACAGAAAAACAGATAGTTAAAACTTTGGCATGCTTTTAGAGTTTTCCTAAGCGAAATATAAAAACCCGAAGTTATGAAGAAAGTTAAACTATTTTTAGGAGCAGCCATTTTGGCCCTGATGTTCACTTCGTGTTATACCGAAGTTGTTGTGGAAGATCCCTATGTGGATCCAGTACCATCTATTACGTTGGGTGAACTGGTTTCCTCATACGAATTATGGTATGTGGATATAGACAGAAGTTCGGGTAACGGATATATTCCATTCATGCAGAAAGCATTTACTGTTTCCTTTCAGAATGGAACCATGTATGCCAATAATAATCTGGTGGGCATTGGTGCTCAGGGATATGGCTTCGGAATTGATGTAGGGTTTTATAAC
>CAJQNO010000208.1 GCA_905479745.1 uncultured Flavobacteriaceae bacterium
TAAAACAATCACAACAATAAGTACAATCTGCCATGGGCCAATTGCAAGGGGTAAAAATAGTGCAGTCATCTTTAAGAAATTTATAAGACAAAGGTAACAAGAATTCCTTAGATACAACGTTTTCAGGGTAAGTTTAGCATACTCCCTGGACGTTTAATTATATTTGCAATCGAAGATTTACCTCATTATGGCCGACAAAAATAAACGGACAAAAAAAATTAAAAGGAAATTACTGCACAAGTATCGTCTGGTTGTTTTAAACGAAGACACCTTCGAAGAACGGTTCTCTTTCAAACTGAACCGACTGAATGTCTTCGTTTTCAGCACTATATTCGCAGTTTTCCTTATCGCCGGCACCACCTTGCTTATTGCCTTCACACCCTTGAGAGAATACATTCCGGGCTATTCTTCTACTTCTCTAAAGCAGCGTGCTACAGATCTAACTTACAAAACAGATTCCCTGCAACAAGTGATCAATATCAACGAAAGTTACCTGGCATCGATTAGAAAGGTACTTACCGGGGATGTAAAAACTGTCGATTTCAATAAAGATTCTATCCTGGAACTCGCCAGCAGAACTCCCGGAAGTGTAGACCTGGCACCTTCCAGGGAGGATTCCTTACTACGCGAAAAAGTAATGCAGGAGGATAAATACAATCCCCTGGCCGATCCCGGGTCTGTTAAGATCGTACTATTTCCACCGGTAAAAGGGACAGTTTCTGAAGGGTATAACCCAAAAGTAAAACACTATGCCATCGATATAGTCACCGCTAAGGACGCTCCCGTAAAAGCAACCGCTGATGGAACGGTGATTTTTGCCGAATGGACCGCCGAAACGGGTTATGTGATCATACTGGAACATAGCAATAACCTTATCTCGGTATACAAGCACAACGCATCCCTGGCCAAAGAACAAGGGGAACTTGTTAAGGCTGGAGAAGTAATTGCAACTGCCGGAAACACAGGCGATCTAACCACCGGACCTCATCTTCATTTCGAATTGTGGAGTGAAGGATACCCGCTGAATCCGGCTAATTTTATAGATTTCGACTAGAACTTTATGTCAATAAAAGCCTTTGCTGCCAGGATCTTCGCTAACCACATTGCTAAACGCAATAAGAAATGGTCGTCGCGACCCTATGAAACCCAGGAAAAGGTCTTCAGAGACCTTATTTCGCAAGCTTCACTTACCGTCTTTGGGAAGGATCACCAGTTCGGGCAAATCAAAACCCATAAAGACTTTGTAAAACAGGTGCCTATTAGGGATTATGAAGAGCTAAGGCCCTATATAGACAGGGTTGTAGCCGGGGAAGAAGATGTTCTATGGCCGGGAAAACCAATATACCTTGCCAAAACCTCCGGAACTACATCCGGCGCCAAATACATACCCCTTACCAAAGCCTCGATGCCAGGACATATAAAAGCCGCCAGGGACGCCATTCTCGCCTATATACACGAGACCGGAAATACAGCCTTTGTGGATGGTAAAATGATCTTCCTGCAGGGGAACCCGGGCTTAAAGGAGCAGAATGGGATAAAACTGGGGCGGTTATCGGGGATTGTGGCACATTACGTACCCTCTTACCTACAGAAGAATAGATTGCCTTCCTGGGAGACCAATTGTATAGAAGACTGGGAAAAGAAGGTGGATGCCATTGTGGAAGAAACCCGAAATGAGAATATGACAGTAATTAGTGGGATCCCGTCCTGGGTTCAGATGTATTTTGAAAAGCTAATCCAGGTGTCCGGGCAAAAAGTTGGAGACCTGTTTAAAAACTTCAGTCTCTTTATCTATGGAGGCGTGAATTACGAACCCTACAGAGCTAAGTTTGAAGCACTAATAGGGCGGAAAGTGGATAGTATCGAACTATTTCCCGCCAGTGAAGGGTTTTTTGCCTACCAGGATAAACAGGAGGAAAAAGGCATGCTGCTTTTGCTGGATTCGGGGATATTTTATGAATTTATTGAGGCTGAAAAATTCTTCGATGAAAACCCTGCCAGGCTTACCCTGGAAGACGTCCAATTAGGTGTAAATTATGTAATGATCATCTCTACTAACGCCGGTCTTTGGGGATACAACCTTGGAGATACCATCCAATTTACTTCATTAGAACCCTTCAGGGTCATCGTTTCGGGAAGAATAAAGCACTTTATTTCGGCCTTCGGTGAACATGTGATCGGGAAGGAAGTGGAAGAAGCCATGCAACAGGCAATCTCGGCGCATGGGTTCAGCATTACTGAATTTACAGTTGCTCCTCAAACAGACCCGGCAGACCAAGGGCTTCCGTATCATGAGTGGCTGGTTGAATTTGAAACAGAACCTACCAACTTAGAGGTAATTGAAGCTACTTTAGACCTGCAAATGCAGGAGCAGAACAGCTATTATTTCGACCTTATAAAGGGTAAGATCCTTAGGCCGCTTACAATAAAAACATTAAAGAAAGACAGCTTTAATTTATTGATGAAGAGCGAAGGAAAACTAGGAGGTCAGAACAAAGTGCCGAGACTGTCTAACGACCGTAAAATCGCGGAGAAGTTGTACCAATTGCAACCATAAATAAGTACTATCTTTGCAGCCGAATGAACCCATCAAGAACACATAAACGAACAAGAGCCCAGGAAAGTTCGGGAGCCATAGAACGCATGTATATTACTATGCGACACCTTTTCAACCGTGGCTTTTACAAGCCTATGGGCATCTCGGGTGAGACGCTACGCGAATCGCTGCTTATTTTAAGCCCCGAGATCTACGGATCCATTTCAGAAGAAAAAATTGAACTGGAAGGGCTTCTTTATGTGATCGATCGTTTGCCTTACGGAATCGAGGAATGCAGATTTATCAATCTAACATCGGATGAGGGCTACAAAAACTCGCATTTCAAGCCTATTATCCCGGCCAAGCGCCGCCGTAACTGCTACCGGATAGACGAGGAGCAAATGAATATAGAGATTACCCGCGGCCGCTCTGAGATCTACGATATTCTTACCCACTTAACCTTCCTCTATATCGAATCTCACAAGATCATGAAACAGGTTTTGATCAATGATAACGGAGAGGTGATAAGGGATTGGAAGAAACTGGAGGAAGCGGTGCTTGTTAAGAAGGAACTAACAAAGAACGACAAGGAAATAGCTCTTACCCATACAGCGAATTTCTTAGGAAGGACCTTCGAGGAGGTTAATGCCATCTATCCGTTATTTGAGTGTGAAGGCATTAAGAACAGATTCCTAAACATCATCTATTACCTAGGAAAACGCGCCATGGAAGAGGTTCTGGAGGATAATCAGCGATTAATTACCTTCAGTCCGGTTTTAAGGGAACGCCTTGGGCATCATATTCACGGGGAACAATGGGCCCTGAAAGTAAAGAAGACCTTGAACGATAAAGGATTGTTGGCCCGCCCGCTTCACATTATCAGTGCGAATATGCACTCTGTACAGAACAGCCTGTTTGCAAAGAAAGCTCTTGCATCTGAATTTAAGAACGAAAAGGAGATAGCGATATTTGAAAAGCTTAGCAGTCCTAAAAGCATAAAACTTCAGCAAAAAGTTGCTAAATATGCCCTGGCAAACGGCATGACCTACATTGAAGATGACTCCGGCGCCAATATCAATGTCCAGATCTTCGATTCGAATTATTTTTATGAGAATTCTCAGGGACTTGACCCTGAAGAAATGCCCGTGATCATTGTTATGGACTATGCCTTCGGCGAGCAGGCGTACGAAACCATGGACGAATTGTTAAAACCTTATAATAATAACGGCATAAAGCAGTTACTGAAGGTGGTATCCATTTCCATTATGGGTAAAGCGGGAATTTTAAGCGGTAAAAAAGGAGATATAATGATCCCCACAGCGCATGTTTTTGAGGGAACGGCAGATAATTACCCATTTAAAAATAAATTGAAAAAATCTCATTTTGACGATGTAGATATTACCGTTTGTGAAGGAACCATGATCACGGTAATGGGGACTTCCCTACAAAACAAGGATATTTTGAAGTTTTTCCATACCTCAACCTGGAATGTTATTGGTCTTGAAATGGAGGGAGCCCATTATCAGAAAGCAATTCAGTCTGCCTCAAAGATAAGAGGTAGTATTAGTCCGAAAGTAGCAGTGCGCTATGCATATTACGCCTCGGATAACCCATTAGAGTCTGGAAGTACTCTGGCTTCGGGTGGTTTGGGAACTGCAGGGGTAAAACCAACCTACGCCATAACGGAAAAAATGTTAAAACAGATTTTAGTTTAATCTAAAAATATATTTTGAATCACGATAACATATTGATTACAGGGGGAGCAGGCTTTATTGGCTCGAATTATGTCACCTATTTATTGGAATCCACTTCGGCAAATGTTTATGTGCTGGACAAGTTAACTTATGCGGGTGATATGAGAAATCTGGACTCGGTTGCCGGTTTATCCAACTATCATTTCATTCAGGGAGATATCTGTGATAAGGATTTCATTGAAGAAATGTTCAAAAAACACCAATTCGACCAGGTAGTTCACTTTGCCGCCGAATCTCACGTTGATAATTCTATTAGCGGCCCTGCAGCCTTTATTGAAACCAACATAGTAGGCACCTTTAATTTGCTTCAGGCCTCCTATAAAACATGGATGGAGGGACCGGGTAAGGCAAAAGAGGCATTTAGCCATGCGCGTTTTCTGCATGTTTCTACCGATGAGGTATACGGCACCCTGGGAGAAACAGGGCTATTCACCGAAGAAACACCTTATGCTCCCAATAGCCCTTACAGCGCCTCCAAAGCTTCTTCAGATTTTATAGTTCGCAGCTACTATCATACCTATCAGTTACCTGTGGTTACTACTAATTGTTCAAATAATTACGGCCCTAATCAGCATAAGGAGAAATTAATTCCAACTATAATACGCAAGGCCCTGGCGGGAGATCCTATCCCGATATATGGAGATGGCACCAACGTAAGAGACTGGCTTTATGTGTTAGATCACTGTAGCGGGATAAAACTGGCGGTAGAAAACGGAGAGTTGGGTGAAACTTATAATATCGGTGGCCGTAATGAACGAACCAATCTCTATATTGCAGAGACTATTTGTAACTTATTGGACCAATTAGAACCGGCCGAAAAGCCGTATAAAGAACAGATCTCCTTCGTAACAGACAGGCCGGGGCATGATTTCAGATATGCCATCGATGCTTCAAAAATTGAAAATGATCTGGGGTGGAAAGCCGATGAGAATTTCGAATCGGGCATCTTAAAAACCATCGAATGGTATCTAAAACACAAGGAAAGACTCTAAAAAGATGAAAGGAATAGTACTGGCCGGTGGCTCCGGAACCCGATTGCATCCCATTACACTTGCTATAAGCAAGCAACTCATGCCTGTTTACGATAAGCCTATGATCTATTACCCACTCTCTACCCTCATGTATTCGGGCATCAGAGAGATATTGATCATTTCCACACCACAGGACCTGCCCTTATTTAAAAAGCTACTCGGGGATGGAGCCAAGTATGGTTGTTCGTTCCAATATGCTGTACAGGAAGAGCCCAAGGGCCTGGCGGAAGCCTTTATTATTGGGAAGGAATTTATAGGCCAGGACAAAGTTGCACTTATCCTTGGCGACAATATTTTTTATGGGTCTGGTTTGAAGGAACTACTCATATCCAACAACGACCCGGACGGTGGAGTGATCTACGCCTATCATGTTCATGATCCTGAACGATATGGAGTTGTAGAATTTGATGAAAACGGGAAAGCCCTGTCCATTGAAGAAAAGCCAAAGCACCCAAAATCCAATTATGCCGTGCCGGGGATCTATTTTTACGATAATTCGGTAGTAGACATAGCTGCTGGCATAAAACCCAGCGCCCGCGGGGAACTTGAGATCACCGATGTTAACAACGAATATCTGAAAGCAGGCAAATTAAGCGTGAGTATCCTCGACAAAGGTACTGCCTGGCTGGACACAGGAACCTTCGCTTCGTTAATGCAAGCTGCTCAGTTTGTAGAGGTTATCGAAGAACGCCAGGGCCTTAAAATTGGTGCAATCGAAGAAGCTGCATACGATATGGGTTACATTACAGCAGATCAGTTAAAAAATTTAGCTAAACCATTGCTGAAAAGTGGTTACGGCAAGAACCTTTATCACGGAAAGTAGTTTTGGAAAAGATAGAAACTCCCTTAAAAGACTGTTTTATATTGAAACCCAGGGTGTTTTCAGACGCCAGGGGATCATTCTGCGAAAGCTATAACAAGAAAACTTTTAAAAGCGCAACAGGACTGGACATAGATTTTGTGCAGGATAACCAGTCTATTTCGTCTTACGGGGTCTTGCGGGGCCTTCATTTTCAAAAAGGTGACATGGCGCAGGCCAAGCTTGTACGGGCTATCCAAGGCAGGGTTCTGGACATAGTAGTAGATATACGTAAAGGGTCTGAGACCTTCGGGCAATCCTACAGTGTGGAGCTAAACGATGAGAATAATCTGCAGTTGTTTGTGCCTCGTGGATTTGCACATGGATTCATTACCCTTACAAACAAGGCCATATTTGCCTACAAATGCGATAATTATTACGATAAAGAATCGGAAAGCGGCATTATTTACAACGACGCAACCTTATCTTTAGACTGGCATCTTCCAAAGGAAGATTTTATAATTTCGGATAAAGACCTGGAACTTCCCGGATTTGAGGAGGTAATTTCATGAAAAAAGTATTGGTAACAGGGGCGTTCGGACAACTTGCTATGTGTATTAAACAGGCAGCTCCTAACTACCCCGATCTGGATTTTACTTTTGTAAACAAAACGGAACTCGATGTTACCGATCCCTCGGCTGTCCGCTCGTATTTCAATGAGAATCCGGTTGATGTTTGTATCAATACCGCCGCCTACACTAATGTTGAAAAGGCCGAAAGTGAAAAGGAACAGGCGTTTGCGGTTAATGCAATGGCGGTAAAAACCCTGGCCGAAGCCTGTGAAAGCCATAAGACGGTTTTAATTCATGTGTCCACAGATTATGTGTTCGATGGAACAAAAAGATCTCCTTATACAGAGCAGGACGCTACCAACCCGATCAATGTGTACGGGGCGTCCAAACTTGCTGGCGAAGAGGAACTGGCCGTCCATTGCAGCCGACATTTTATTATTAGAACTTCCTGGTTGTATTCGGAATACGGACATAATTTTTTTAAAACCATACTTAGACACGCAACCGAAGGAAACCCACTAACAATTACCACCGAACAGCTGGGCACACCTACCAACGCAAATGATCTGGCTAGGGCAATCCTTTTGGTGGCAGATAGTGAAAGCAAGGAATATGGCCTGTATCACTATAGCAATTCGGGAGAGGCAACCTGGTATGATTTCGCCGAAGCGATTTTACAGGAGTCAGGACAAATTGAAACCGCAAACCTTGCCAAAACCGACCATTACCGTACTTTTGCAAAAAGACCGGTTTACAGTATTTTAAACAGCACAAAATTCTGCAAGGCTTTTAAAGCGAATACCATCGATTGGAAGGAGAGCTTAAAAACCTTATTTGTAGAAAATAATAACCATAAATAAAAACGAATGGCACAGAACAATCAGGAAGAAGTAGATCTGTTTGTAGTATTAAAGAGACTTAATAAGGTCTATCAGGGATTCCTTGCCAGTGTGTACAAGGGCATCCGTTTTGTAATTAAGAACTGGATCGTCTTAACGATCCTGATCGTTGGCGGCTATTTTATTGGCGGCTGGTGGCAAAGATCCTTAACCCCTACAAAAGAGGCGGTGATGATCGTTCAGAACAACTTCGACAGCTCGAATTATGTTTACAATGCCATCGACCTGCTCAACATAAAATACAAACAAGGCCATAAGAGCTTTGTAAAGCAATACGGTTTCGATACCGAAAATCCGGATATCTCAGATATCGTAGTGGAACCTATCGTGAACATCGTGGAACTTCTCGAAAAGCAGGAGACCAACGATAGAAACCTCGAATCCTACCTAAGCAGGGTTACCTTCGAAGAAGACCCCTTATTGTCTGAGATCTACTTCCCCGAATATACCTTCCACAAGATCACTATCAGTACGGAGAAATCGGATCCGGCCATCATCGAAAAGGTGCTCAATTACCTCAACAATAACGAGATCTACAACAAGACGAAAGATGTTGTTGTTTCAGAAACACAATTGAGAATTCAGCGAAACGATGTGAGTATCGCCAATATCGACGCTATTTTCGACGAGTACTCCGGAAAGAATGCAGATGGCTCTAAACCTAGTGAGATGAACTTCCTGATTCAGGAAAATAACAACCTGCATCAGCTACTGGACAAGAAAAAGGAACTTATAGAGGAGAACGAATATCTCAAGAAAGAACTCATTAAATACGATAGTGTGGTTTCTTTACTAAACAATCCAAATTTTTATAATTCCTCCGATTTCTTTAGTAAAAAGAGAACCTTGTTACCAATAGCCCTGGTATTGCTCTATATAGGTTTCTTCGTGATACGTAATATCTATCTCAAAGGAAAGAAATATTCGGAAGAGATATCACAAGCCTGATCGTATTGATAATCCGGCAAAGAAGTATAAAACATTAATCTATAAATGTTCACCCGGGTCTTCGGAAATGAGGGGAATTCCCAATAAATATCTGAAGGCCTGTCATCAATGAAATTACGTGCTACCATAAGGGATCTGTTTAATAACGCGATGGTTTTTAAAAGCCTCAACGTTCTTGCATTGCGAATTGCAGGAATGCTGCTGTTTTTTGGCCTCACCCTATTCCTCACTAATAATTTTGAAGCCGGAATGGTGGGTCAGTACGATTTTAGCAGAGCTTTACTTATCTTTTTGGGAGGCGCCTGTGTGTTCGGGATGCACCAATCTGTAATCTATTATGCGGGTTATCTTAAATCCAAGAATTCTCTCAGCTACCTGAAGAAATTATACAGCAAAATGCTGGTGATCGTATTTTCGATCGCCTTTCTTTTTTTTTTAGCAGTTTTACTGGTCTCCCCTTCGTTTATTGATGGCCTCTTCGACAAAGAAGTGTCAAAATTGGTGAGTTATTCGGTGTTTGCATTGTTCTTCTATGGGGTAACCTTGCTGAACATTGATGTATTTCGGGCGATCAATAAGATCTATATTTCCGAATTTTACAGGAACGTGTTGCGCTATGCCCTGTTTTTTGCAGCCATCATTTATTTGTATTACAGTGGAAATCCGCATTTCCTTGTTGAGGTTTTTCTTCTGAATTTCACTTTTCTCGCCCTACTTTCCACTGCATATCTGTTCTACTACTTTTCGAAGATAAAAGTATATTCCACTTCCGAAGAAATTGGGTTCAAACAAATTTTAAAACGTTCGGGCCCCATGGCGATCAGTGCTATAACATATCTGTTAATGCAAAGTGTGGATGTTATCCTGTTAAGTAAATACAGTAGTTTTGAACGGGTTGCCTTTTATTCGGTGGCGATAAAACTCACTACCGTTCTTTCCATAGTCCTGGCATCGGTAAATACGGTTTATGCACCTTCCTTCGCCGAATGGTACAGCAAGAATGACCTTCAAAGCCTGAAACAGGGCATTAAACGAGCTACCCGACTCATTTTTATTTTCACCTTTCCGGCCATAGTGCTGGTGTTTTTATTTTCGAAAATGATTCTCGGTTTTTTCGGTCCCGGTTACATCGAAGCGCGCTGGGCCCTCATTATCCTGCTTATTGGACAAGCGGTGAACGCATTATGTGGATCGGTAGGTGTTTACATGAATATGACCGGAAAACAGGTAGTATTTCAACGGATCCTGGTTACTGCATTTACGATCAATGTGGTACTCAATCTTGTGCTAATCCCAAAATACGATCTCTTGGGAGCTGCCATTGCAACAACAATATCTACGGTGTTCTGGAACATTGTTACAACAACCTATATCTATAGAAAAGATAAAATAATAACCTTTTTAACCCTAAAATGAAACAGCTAAAGGTAGATTTCTTTGTTTTAGGCGTTGCCCGTGGGGGAACAACTTCCCTGTACAACTATATGCAGCAACATCCGGCGATCTTTCTTCCTAAAGTTAAGGAGTGTAATTTCTTTTCTGAAGTAAATTCGTTGGACAAAGAAGTGTATCTGGATCCGGATCCCGGGAAGGAATATCACATGAAGATCATAAAGGATGCGGCTATCTACAAGAATTTATTCGAAGACGCAACACCAGATCAGATCAAGGGAGAAGTGAGTCCGTCGTATCTCTGGGACCGAAATACGGCAAAAAGGATACACGATCACAATCCTAACGCAAAGCTTTTAATAAGCCTTAGAAATCCCATTGAGCGAGCCTTTAGTCATTACCAGATGCACTATCAAACAGGCCACGAAAAGGAAGACAGCTTCGAGGCTGCCATCAAAGCACCTAAGAACGCCATCTGGGGCGGGGGCAATATGTACCTGGAAATGAGTTTGTATTACGAACAGTTGACCCCGTATTTCCAGCTTTTCGATCGCAAAAATATCATGGTATTGGTTTCGGAAGAATGGACCGCCCGAAACGGCGAAGCCCTTAACGAGATCTATGATTTTCTTGGGCTCGAACCGTTTTTTGATTATGAGACTGATGTACCGCTCAATGCGGCCAGAGAACTAAAAAATAAGGGACTACTGGCATTTTTACGTCTAGACAGGGTGAAGCGCCCAATAAAATGGTTGCTGCCCGAAAGTGCCAAGGATAAGCTTAAGGACAGACTGTTCTACAAAGAAGGCGAGAAACAATGTATTAATCCGGAAACGTATAGATCATTAGAAGATTATTTCAGGGAAGATGTGTATAAAACCAGCGAACTAACCGGGATAGACCTTCATCGCATCTGGGAGTTCGAAAAATCAAATGAGGTAAGTCAATGATAAGCAGGAAACACAAAACCTTATTTGTTCATATTCCCAAAGTAGCCGGGCAGAGCATCGAGACCATTTTTCTGAGAGATCTGGGTTTAGACTGGCACAGCAGGGGCGAATTGTTGCTTCGGAAGAAAAAAAAGGAGGAACCGGGCCCCGAACGCCTGGCTCACCTGAAAGCGAAAGAATATCTTGAATTTAATTATATAGACAAGCCAACTTTCGATAGTTATTTCAAGTTTGGCTTTGTTAGAAATCCCTATTCAAGGATGTTGTCCGTGTATAATTACCTGGGCTATGGAAAGATCATCTCTTTCAACGCATTTATGGAAAAAGTGGTGAAACAGCAATTAGCACAAGACAACTTTTTCTATAGCGCGCAATACGATTATCTGTACGATGAAAAGGGTGAGTTGATGGTGGATTATGTGGGTAAACTTGAAAGTCTGGCCGAGGATATGAAGCTGGTATTGCAAAAAACCGGCCTGGAGGGACATGAGATCCCTCACGTAAATAAATCGGAAAAAGGGCGTAAAAGAGGATTGGCAGCTTTAATAAAGAATCCCCGTCTCTGGCCATGCTTCAAACCGGGTCTGCTGTTTTCTTCAGAAAAGAAAAAATCACTTAACGAAGCAGAAAAGCAAAAGGTTTACCAGCTTTTTGCCAAAGATTTTGAGCATTTTGGTTATGAACGATAAGAAAAACATATTCTTTATCAGCATATCCTGCGATATGTACGGATCGTCTAAGGTCCTGTTATCGCTAGTGCTTCAAATAAAAGAAAATAGCAGGGAATACAGCCCAATTGTATGCCTTCCACCCGAGCAGGGCCCCTTGAGAGAAAAGCTTGTGGAAGCCGGCATCGAAATTATTGAAATGCCGGTGGTGAAGCTCACCCGTTCCATGCTGAAGTCGTTAAACTTCATCAAACTAATAAAGGAATACTTAAAGGCGAAGCGCATTTTTAAAGCACATACCAAAGGACGAAGTGTGGACATAATTCAATCCAATACCCTGGCAACTCTTTTTGGAGCCTGGTATTGTAGGTTTAGGAAGCCGAAACATATAATGCATGTGCACGAGATCATGGACCGGCCGAAGATTGCCACCTGGTTCTTTAAATTGATCTTAAAATATTTTTGTGATGAAGTGGTGTATAATTCGGAAGCAACGGCAGCCTTTTACAACCAGGTCTCACCTGCGTTGAAAAGGAAATCGCGAACCATCGTGAACGGCGTAGACCAAACCGAAGTCCGTATTTCAGAAGAAAAAAAGAAACAGATACGAGCCCGCTTATTTGGTGCCGGTGAAAATGAAATTGTGATAGGCCTTGTGGGCAGGATCAACAGACTGAAAGGGCACGAGCTAAGTTTGAAGGCATTTAGGCAGCTAATACCCGCATACCCGAACCTTAAACTTTGTTTTATTGGTTCTCCTCCGCCGGGACAAGAACACTTTTTAAGTAACTTGGAGGCAAAGATCCAACAAGATGATCTGGAGGAACAGGTGCGCATTATTGGTTTTCAGGAGGAAGTATTCTCTATTATGGAATCTCTGGACCTGGCGGTAGTGCCTTCCACAGAGCCGGAATCGTTCGGACTCGTAGTGGTTGAGGCCATGATGGCGGGAAAGGCGGTGATCGGGTCTGATATTGGCGGAATTTCCACCATTATCAAAGATGGGGAGAACGGTTTATTGTTCGAGCCGAATAATGAACAGGAATATGTTGCCGCGATCAGGAAATTACTGGACAACAAGGAGTTGAAGACCCGTCTGGAGGAAAATGCCCGAGTCTATTCCCGGGAAACCTATTCCTCTAAGGCCATGTATACTAAGTTTAAACAATTGTACGAGACACTATCATAAATGGGACAATGGTTTTATAAAATATGTTTGATTTTGCTTATCTGGTCATTGCAGAAGGCGAATATCGAATTGTCCTTTGCCGTTGCGGCTTTCGTTACCCTGGTGTCCTTCCGGGCGAAATTATCGAGCCAGGTCTTGCTACTAATTATTTTCCTTTTTTTCCTGGTGATCATTGGGTGTATCACGGTTTTTAACCCGGAGAACGACTATTATTTCTTCTTTAAAGACCTCATCTATTTTATACGTCCTATCCTGGTGATCCTTGCGGGCTATTTTATAGCCATGAGGTTTCACAATAAGATGAGCTTTCTCAATATCATTGTACTTATGGGCTTTTATTTTGCCTTAATGCACTTATTGAGCTTTGTATGGTACTTTAATATTATTCCCAGCCATACCAGTGGGATCCGAAACATCTTCGGGCGGTATAACCATGTTGAAACTGTTGCCTTATTACTCATTTTGTGTGTAAAAGGGTTGCCGGTGAAGCGTTCGCGATATAAGTTTTTTTATCAAGCCTTTGTAGCCTGCCTCGTATTGTCTGTACTGCTTTATTTTTCCAGAACCATGATAATGGTGATCTTACTTGGAAGCCTGGCGTATTTTGGATATTTAAAACTTAACAGAAAGGGAACCATTGCCCTGGGGATCATAGGGCTCCTGGTAGGCGCTTTCATCTTGTTTTTACAGGCCTATCAACCTTCTTTGGAAAACCCCGGTGTGGTAGATACTTTTTTGCTGAAGATAAAAAACTCGGTTAATGAGAGCTTTAGTCTTGAGAATGTTGATGTTAATGATCTCGACCGAAGAAAACTATGGAAGCATTGGCGCGCTTACGAGGCCTTCAAGGTTTACGGAGAGATCGACAAGGAGAAACAGTGGTTAACAGGGCAGGGATTTGGTTCTACGGTAGATATTGGTTTCGAAGCCAGGCTGGATGGAGAATTAACCCAGCATTTATCGTTAACACATAACGGCTTTGCCTACCTCTACCTTAAAACCGGGATATTAGGATTGATCATTTACGTTCTGGTGGTGCTTTATTTATATTCATTTTCATATTCCCCCAGGAAAGGGACAATATCCGATGTGGGGAACAAGCTACTGGTAGCCACCACATTTTATATATTAATCACAAGTTTTGTAGTAACCGGGATATTTAAACCGTATGATATGGCTACACTGCTTATTGGAGGTGCATTTGCATTAAAACAATTTAAACCAAGTGAAGATAGCGATACTGGGAACCAGAGGGATACCCAATAATTATGGTGGATTTGAGCAGTTTGCCGAGTTTTTTTCAGTTTTTCTGAAGGAAAAGGGGCATGATGTATGGGTTTATTCGTCCGGTGCGCACGAATATCAGGAACCCACTTATAAGGGGGTTCAACTTATTCATTGCAAGGACCCCGAACACAAGATCGGCACTATAGGACAGTTTGTGTACGATTTCAATTGCATCCACGATGCCAGAAAGCGAAAGTTCGATATCATTCTTCAGCTTGGATATACCAGCAGCTCCATTTGGAGAAGATACCTTCCTAAGAAATCTATGATAGTTACCAACATGGATGGGCTGGAATGGAAACGGACCAAATTCTCAAAAAAAGTACGAAGCTTCCTAAAATATGCCGAATCCCTGGCCATAAAAGGCAGCGACCACCTAATTGCAGACTCCATCGGGATACAGGAGTACCTTAAAAAAGCCTATGGAGTGGAATCCAAATACATTCCCTACGGATCGACCGTATTCAAAGATCCCGCCCTATCTGTGCTAAACGAGTACAACCTGGAGCCACAGCAATACAATATGCTTATTGCAAGGATGGAACCCGAAAACAGCATTGAAATTATTTTGGATGGGGTTGTACAGAGTGGAAATAAGTTACCATTTCTTGTGGTAGGCAAACACGACGCGAACAAATTTGGGCATTATTTAAAGGAAAAGTTCAAAGACTACCCATCGATCCGTTTTGTGGGCGGCATATACAACCAGAACCACCTGAACAATCTGCGTTATCATTCGAACTTATATTTTCACGGTCATACGGTTGGAGGAACCAACCCATCCTTACTGGAGGCCATGGGTAGTAATTCCTTGATCGTGGCGCATAATAATAAGTTCAACGCCGCTATCCTGGAAGAGGATGCGTTTTATTTCAGAGATGCAGATGAGGTAGCAAGGACCCTGGAAAATGTCGATAACAAACAAGACTACACACATTACCTGGAAAATAACACCCAAAAAATAAAAGAAAAATACACCTGGGAATTGATCAATCAAACCTATCTGGACTATTTCGAAGAGACGTATGCAGCTTTTAAATAAAATAGTCGTTTCCGAAAGGACGTATGTGGTGCTTCTTGCGGCACTGCTTATATCATTGCCGCTTTCGTATGGTTTCGGTACAGGGATACTTATCACACTGCTTGCAGCTTCCCTCGTTTCGGCTCGTTTTCATAAGATACATTTTAGAAGAGGTTACCTGGCACCTATGCTGTTATATGGCTTAATGATAGTATCTCTTTTCTGGACGAGTAGCACACATAATTCGCTGCGTGGTCTTGAACGCCAACTGGCCATGATCATCATTCCAATGGCGTTTATTCTCATGCCCGAAATTTCCATGAGATCACGAAACAGTATTTTGTATGCCTTTTCCATTGGCTTATCGATTTTTGCACTATTCTTTTTTGCATTGGCAGGGGTAGATTATCTGGAGGCTGGCAATGTGAACAGGTTCTTCTACCATGCCCTGGTTTCGCCACTCGAGCTAAACGCGATCTACATATCTGTGCTGGTTTCACTTAGCGGCTTGTTTCTGTTATTTGTGCAACGGAAAACTACGGTTGTTATATGTCTTCTTATCGTACACGCGATCTTTCTGGTGTTACTTGCGTCAAAGATCATAATTGTTATCACAGCTTTGGTTGCGGCCATTGGCATTATAAGTAGATTCCGAAGGTCACGCATCATGATCCTGCTTCCTGTACTCTTGCTGGGCTTGCTCCTTTTAATGGTAACCTCCAATCCGGTAAAAGAAAGATTCGAAAGAGAAGTAACGGCCTCGAATATAAAGGAGGTGTTGCAATGCGAGCGATTTAATAAAGTCTATGACTGGACCGGCACTACCATCCGTTTGTTTCAGGCCCGAATATTTGTGGAGATGTTCGAGGAGGACAAAGTTTACTTCACGGGCTATGGAATTAACAACTCCAAGGATAAGATCATCGAAAAACAGAAACATTACAATTTGTGGCAAGGGTATTACGAATATAATTTTCACAACCAGTATATTCAGGCATTCGCCGAGTTAGGCGTCTTCGGATTTGTTTTTCTGTTGCTCCTGTTAGGGGTTGTTCTTTGGTATTATTTGAAAACCCGCGATATCATGTTCCTGTCTTTATTCCTGGTCATGATGGTGGTGTTTTTAACAGAATCGTATATCTGGAGACAAAGAGGGTTATATCATTTTCTTGTGTTATTTTGTCTATTGATTAAAACAGTTCCTATCCATACTATAAATTACAAGAATCAAGGTAAAGAACTTTTTAAATAATGTTTTTATTTGCACATTCATTAACTATCTGAAAGATATACTTCTATGCTAACCAACATTAAGACTAAATATATAATTCTGCTCGGCCTTTTGGTTGCCTTTGTCCTTAGGGTGTTCAATCTTAATTACGAAGGACTTTGGAATGATGAACTCCTCACAGCAGTCACTTCTCACCCTAGCTTATCGGTAATCGATATCGTTAATATTATGAAAGGCGATGTGCATCCCCCCTTACATACTGTACTTACTAATTTATGGGGTAAACTCTTTATACACAACGATACCACGATCCGGCTTATTAATGTATTTTTTGGTGTATGGGGTGTGTACGCAGGATACTTATTAGCAAAAGAACTATTCAATAAAAAGGTTGCCCTGTATGCATTTGGATTACTCATCCTCAATTCTTTCCTTATCCGCTACAGCCAGGAAGCCCGATCTTATGCGCAATTGTCTCTTTTTGCGAATTTTTCGTTTTTATATTTCGTCCGACTTATAAAATACGACTACGAACGAAAGAACGCGATCTATTATGTGCTTACCACAACTGCGATGTTGTATACTCATTATTTTGCGCTTTTTGTGATCGCCTCCCAATTTGTCGCATTTTTCTTTTTCGTGAATTGGGAGAATTTTAGAAAGAAAATATGGTATTATATCATAACCTTTGCCTTACCCAATGTCCTTTTCCTATACTGGTTGCAGTTTATTTTTAAACGTGCCGACAAACCCTTCGACTCTTGGAGAGACCCGGCAACTCCAAAAGTAATTGTGGATTATCTTCAGATATTTTTTAACGATTATTTGTTATCGACCGCGTCTCTTGCATTAATCTCCATCACTGTTTTATACTTGTTAACCCAAAAAATATGGAAGAATAAAAAGCTTGAAAACTTTTTCAGCAAGGGTCGTTTTGGTCTCGCCATAGTTGTGATCTGGCTCTTAGTATACTTTCTTATTCCCTACATTCGCTCCAATTTCGAAACCAGTATGATGGTGAATCGATATTTTGTGCCGTTGGTTGTGCCTGTGGTACTTTTGCTAGCTTACTTTATAAGCAAGATTAAAGGTAAGAGCTTAAGGAATGGTGTATTTACTGTTATCTGCTGTTACAGCCTATTGTTATTATTCCTCAATTCCAATCCTTATTTTTCACATACCACCACCTACAGGGAGACCGTGGAACACCTTCAGGCAATGGATCCAGATGCTAATGTCTTTTATCTGTCACGAGACCGGCGTTACTGGGATCATTACCTTCGTTTAAATAACTTAAGAAAAACCAGGAAATACTTCGAACCCTTTAAAAAAATGTTATTAAGTGACG
>CAJQNO010000209.1 GCA_905479745.1 uncultured Flavobacteriaceae bacterium
GTGAGGAATTTCAGAAACGTCATACGTTGTGGGTTAGATGACAAAAATAGTAAACCTAAAGTTAGTAACTTCTTAGAGATTAGTGATATTTTTGTTAAACGCGCTTTTTACAAAAATGGTATGGCAAAGAAACATATAGCAGTCGCTATGGGCGGCTATTCAAGTGAATTCGATATTTCTCTGCAAAGTGGGAAGATCGTGTGTGAACATCTGGATCGAAATAAATACCACGTCCATGCAGTGCAGATTACAAAACAGGGATGGTTTTACCTACCTGAAAATGGTGATAGGAAAACGATCGATCGATCCAATTTCAGTTTCGAATATAATGGTGAAAAAATTGTTCCCGATGCGATCTTCAACACTATCCACGGGACACCCGGGGAGGATGGCTATATGGCAGCTTTTTGGGAATTACTAGGGATCCCGCAAACGAGTGCCGGCTTTTATCAGGCAGCGCTAAGTTTTAACAAGAGGGATTGTCTTTCTGTTTTAAAACATTTCGGTATACATTGTGCCAATTCATACTATATAAATAAGGGCACAGATTACGACCTGGAGGCCATAGTGTTATCCACAGGGTTACCCTGTTTTGTAAAACCTAACCGTGCTGGTTCCAGTTTTGGGATTAGTAAGGTGAACGACATGGAAGATCTGCAGCCCGCTATTGAAAAAGCTTTTACCGAAGATACCGAAGTGCTGATTGAGACCGCCCTGGTGGGTACAGAGGTTTCGGTGGGCACCTATCGAAAAGATGGTGAGATCATAGTTCTGCCGGTTACCGAAATTGTTTCTGAAAACGAATTTTTCGACTATGAAGCGAAATACCTGGGAAAATCCCAAGAGATCACACCGGCACGCATTTCAGATGAAGAAACCCAAACCGTCCAACTTGAAGCGAAAAAAGTATACCATTTACTTAATATGACAGGGGTTTCACGCTCCGAATTCATCATACAGAATGGAGTTCCTTATTTTCTTGAAACCAATACTACGCCCGGATTGTCTTCAGAAAGTATAGTCCCTAAAATGGTAAAAGAGACTGGTATGTCTTTATCCGAATTCTTCGGAATTCTGGTGGATGAAGCATTGGTTAAAAAATAGTACATTTAAGGTATGAGACGAGCAGTTTTTCCAGGTTCTTTCGACCCAATTACGTTGGGTCATGTCGATATTATTAAAAGGGCAATACCTCTGTTCGATGAGATCATTGTTGCCATTGGAATAAATGCTGACAAAAAATATATGTGGACTCTGGACCAGCGAAAATCATTTCTGGAACAAACTTTTAAAGATTACCCTACAGTACGCGTTGGAACCTATAGCGGACTTACAGCAGATTATTGTAAAAAGGAAAATGCTCAGTACATTTTACGCGGCCTGAGAAACACCACAGATTTTACATACGAGCAAACTATCGGCCAAGCGAACGAAAAGAACTTTGGCGTGGACAGTGTATTTCTCATGGGCTCCCCGGAAATGTCTTACATTTCGTCCTCTGTGGTTCGGGATATAGCCAGGAATGGCGGTGATTTCAGCAAATTGGTTCCCGATGCGGTAAAGTGATTTCATCCTTTACCTTATCACCTTTCCGTAATTCAGCATAAATAAGCATTGTAATATGTGTTATGATATAAAAGCAAGCCTCGAAGCCCAGTTAAGCAAGGCTAAAAGACGAGGAGATAAGCATGCGATGGAGGAAATTCGGCGGAAACTGATTCCTTACACAGATCTGCCTATTCATCACGCCTCCGGGTTTAATCATCCAAAATTACTTATCTATCCAGACCGTTCCCCCGATTACCCTGAAATTGCCACCTGGGGTTTGGTACCTCACTGGGTGAAGGATAAAGAACAATTGAAGAAATACTGGAACAATACCTTGAATGCACGAGGTGAGACCATCTTCGAGAAGCCGTCTTTTAGGGATTCGGCTAAAAACAACAGATGTCTAATTTATATAGACGGCTTTTACGAACACCATCACTATAAAGGAAAGACATATCCCTTTTTTATTCATCATAAAACTGAAAAACCCCTAGCTCTGGCCGGATTATGGAATGAATGGGTGGATAAGGAGTCCGGTGAAGTACTGAACACCTTTACCATTGTCACCACCAAAGGAAATAATACGATGGGCAAAATACATAATAACCCAAAATTAAAAGGGCCAAGAATGCCTCTCATCCTTCCAGAAGAACTCGAAGAAAAATGGCTGGTGAATATAGAGGACGAATTGGATATTAAATCTGTGCAGTCACTTATAGAGTCCTATCCAGAAAACGAACTTGAAGCATATACCGTACATCGACTGAGAGGTAAGGAATATTTAGGCAATGTGGAAGAAACGGCTGAAGAATTCCATTATGAAGAACTGGAATTTTAAGTGCACTATACGGAAGAAAGATCGACCTCAAATAAAAACGCCCTCAGTTTCCTGAGGGCGTTCTCTCGTTTACCAACAATGTATTTCTTACAAAGAAGCGACGTGTTTGGTTAGCTGTGACTTAAGGTTAGCTGCTTTGTTATCATGAATGATATTCTTCTTTGCTAACTTATCGATCATAGACACCACCTCAGGAAGCATTTTCTCAGCCTCTTTCTTCTTTGTCAATTCCTTCAGCTTTTTCATAGCATTACGTGCCGTCTTATGCTGATAACGGTTGCGTAAACGCTTTGTTTCGCTGTTTCTGATTCTTTTTAATGCTGACTTATGGTTCGCCATCTTCTTGTTATTAAATTTGTAGCCCGTAGGGGAATCGAACCCCTGTTACCAGGATGAAAACCTGGCGTCCTAACCCCTAGACGAACGGGCCGTTAGTTTCATTTGCGGA
>CAJQNO010000210.1 GCA_905479745.1 uncultured Flavobacteriaceae bacterium
AATGAAACAATCTGGTTTGTACCTGCATCTGTAGGTAACAGAATATGGAATGGTCTGCACTATAACCAAAACTCACCCGATAACGAAGGTGGTGGATGGAACGGATTTACAACTCTCGCGGAATTTTACGATTCTTTCGAAGGAAACCCTAACTCCAACTATGTTGGTGATGCAGGTGATGAAAGAAGAGGCTGGGTTCCTGATGCAAGTAACGCAGGTCCGGACAACCTCGGTATTGGTTACGGATTCTTAATTGGACAGCAATACGACACAGACGGATCTCCACTTTCTAACCGTTCGGGAGCTCCATTGGTGTTTACTAGAGACCTTCCAGGTCTTTCTGGTAATACCGAAGAAACTGGTATTCGTATTATCAAATATCACCCTGTTAACGGTGCCTTCACCGGACATGAGATCGTTTTCAGATATGCAGATGCACATCTTATGAAAGCTGAAGCTATGTTACGTTCTGGTGGTGGAAACGCTACGGCAATGGTGAACGAGCTTAGAGCACTTCGTGGTGCTTCTACTCTTGGAAATGTATCGGAAGCCGATCTTCTTGCTGAAAGAGGACGTGAATTATACATCGAATTCTGGAGAAGAAATGACCTGCTTAGATTTGGTCAATTCACCAGAGATTGGGAATTCAAGAACGCAGAATCTGTTGGAGCAGATTACAGAAACCTGTACCCTATTCCAATTAATGCGCTACTTTCGAACCCTAATTTAGTTCAGAACGAAGGTTACTAAACTAAATATCTAGTTTATGAATAATAGGAAAGACCGTCTTAACACAAGACGGTCTTTCTTTATATTAATACTTAAAATATCAATCGCTTAGTTTACTTTTGTATCCATATTTATATGATAATCCTCCCTCAAAATATGGTATCGAATTTCTTTCGAATGTTCCGTTCTCATCTTGGGAAAATACTTTGGGGAACAACGGTATTCTTCTTGCTTCTACTACAATCGTGTTCAGAAACCAACAATGATACACGCTTTATTGTAAGAACGGCAAATGAAACCGGAATCACTTTCGAAAATAAACTCACTCCAACTCCCGAACTCAATATCCTAAACTATATCTATTACTATAATGGTGCGGGTGTGGCATCAGGAGATTTTAACAACGACGGTTATGTCGATCTGTATTTTACTGCTAACCAGACAGCCGATAAACTCTATCTAAATAAAGGCAATTTCAAATTTCAGGATATCACCAATGTAGCCGGAATCTCTAATTATTCCAACTGGACAACGGGTGTAACCACTGTCGATATAAATCAGGATGGCCTACTTGATATTTATGTTTGCAAAATGGGTGATTATAATAATGTACAGGGAAGAAATTTACTGTTCGTTAATAACGGCCCGGACGAAAATAATATCCCATCCTTTACCGAACGAGCTTCAGAATATGGCCTTGACTTCAAGGGATTTTCAACCCACGCCTCTTTCTTCGATTACGACCTGGACGGTGATCTGGATGTATATCTTCTCAATCATTCGGTGAATCCCAATCAAAACTATGGCAGTGGAAATAAACGCCATCTCCCAGATGGAAAATCGGGCGACAAACTCTTCGAGAATGTCTCGGGATCTTATGTGGATGTTTCAGAAAAAGCTGGGATCATTCAAAGTAAGATCGGCTATGGTCTTGGAGTATCTGTAAGTGATCTCAACAACGACGGTTATCCGGATATCTATGTGGGAAACGACTTTTACGAGAACGATTATCTATATATCAATTTGGGAGATAAAACCTTCGAGGAGATCATACACAAAGGCAATAATGCAGTTGGACATACCACTCATTTTTCAATGGGAAATGATATAGCAGACCTCAACAATGACGGGCTAACAGATATTGTTTCTGTGGATATGCTTCCTGAAGACATAGAAACTTATAAAACTTCCGGCACAGAGTTCAACTATCAGATCTATCAAAATTATATCAAGAACGGCTATGCGCATCAGTACATGCATAATACCCTTCAGTTTAATAATGGTAACAACACTTTCAGTGAAACTGCATTTCTCAGCGGAATTGCAGCCACCGAATGGTCCTGGAGTCCACTGGTTGCAGATCTGGACAATGACGGCCTTAACGACATTTTCATTACCAACGGAATAGTAGGAGCCACCAATGATATGGACTTCATTAACTTCATCGCAAATGAGGAGATTCAGAAATCCTTAGGACAGGGGATGGATGAAAAGGATATGGAATTCATCAAAAAGATTCCGGAAAAGAAGACTGTGAACTACTTTTTCCGAAATACGGGTACACATCAATTCGAGGATGTCTCGGCCCAATGGGGGTCTACGCAACCTACATTCAGCAATGGCGCCACCTATTGTGATCTGGATAATGATGGGGATCTGGACCTGGTGATAAATAACACCAATCAACCGGCCATGGTAATGGAAAATACAACTTCCACGAGGGAAAATTCTAATTACATCGATATAAATCTTGTAGGGAAAAAAGGTAATAAGTCTGGCATTGGTGCGAAAGTTATTCTGTATGCCGACACCCTACAGCTACTAAGAGAACACTACACAAGCAGAGGCTACCTCTCCGCTGTTAGACCTGGTATCCATTTGGGGGTTGGTAAACGATCAAAGATTGATTCGTTACTTGTTATATGGCCCGATAGATCCTTTCAGATTTTAAAAGACATTCCTGTTAACACCACCCACCATATTGTGCAAGAACGGGCTTCGGGAGATTATTATTCCGATATAAAAAATCTACAGAAATCATGGCTTAGTAATACTCCGCCACTTTTCAACTTTAAGCACCAGGAGAACAATGCTCTCGAATTTAACCGGGACCCGCTTATTCCTTATGGAACTTCAAATGAAGGTCCGGCAATTTCAGTAGCCGACATCAACAATGATGGATTGGATGATATTTTTATAGGAGGCGCAAAAAACCAACCTTCCCGTTTGTTCTTACAAAATAGAAGCGGTGGCTTTAGCTCACAGCAAGAAGATCTCTTTGATCTGGATAAGATTAGTGAAGATGTGGATCATGTATTTTTCGATGCCGATAGTGATGGAGATAATGACCTGCTCGTAGTGAGCGGAGGGAGCGAATTTAGAAAAGGGGTTCCAATTTTTCCAAGGCTCTACTTTAATGACCGAGGTATGCTGAAGAAAGACAGCGTGAATTTCAATATACCTATAAATGCTTCTTCGGTGGCAGCAGTCGATATTGACAACGATAAGGACAAAGACATCGTTATCACCTCCGGAGCCGTACCACAACGATTTGGTGAGAACCCGAAACAGTATATTTTCCGAAACGACGGTAACGGATCTTTTGAAGATATAACCAACACATTCGCCCCACAATTTTCAGAAATAGGAAACTGCAACTCACAAATCTGGACCGATCTTAACGGCGACTCTCTACCAGATCTCATTGTTAGTGGGGATTGGATGCCGATTACCATTTTTATAAATACGGGAAAACAACTCGAACTTCAGAAGAACAATGGATTAGACGATACGCATGGTTTTTGGAACGTTGTGAAAGCCGCCGATATGGATAACGACGGAGACCTGGACCTGATCGCAGGAAATTGGGGAATCAATACAAGGCTTAAAGCATCACCAAAGGAACCAATTCGTCTGTACCGTATGGACGCAGACGACAACCACAATATCGAAACGATCGTAACGTACTACTACCAGGGTGAAGAGACAACACTCGCCTCCAAGGACGAATTAGTGAAACAAATTCCAGGTATTAATAAAAAGTATCTGTCTTATGCAGACTTTGCTAATGCAGAAATCGATATGATCTTCCCGCAGGATAAGCTACGCTCGGCCTTTAAAAAGGAAGTCTATACACTGGAAAGCTCCTATTTCGAAAATCTAGGAGATAATACCTTCCGAAGGCATAAATTACCATTTAAAGCTCAGATTTCATCGGTGAATGACATCGCTGTGTACGACTTTAACAATGACGGCAAAATGGACCTTCTTTTGGTAGGCAACAATTTTGAAATTAGCACCCAATTAAGTAGATTAGACGCCTCGCACGGGTTACTTTTACTAAACGATTCAAACGGGAATTTTAAGGCATCTAGCAATAGGTCCTTCGATATTGCCGGAGCCTGCCGGAGCATCGAATTTTTAAATTACCAGGACGAAAAATATCTTGTAATTACCCGTAATAACGACCAACCCGTTTTTTTAAGGATCAATAAATAAAAGATAGATTGCATGAATCTTTCAAAATATAGTTTTGTTTTAGTACTAAGTACCCTTCTCTTTGCCTGTAACTCGAACGAGAAAGAAAAAGAGAACGATGATACCAGCCCATTATTCACTTTGATGTCGCACGAACAAACGAACATTCGTTTTAATAATGTGGTTATAAATCAGAAGGATTTTAACATCTTTAAATACAGAAATTTCTATAACGGCGGCGGTGTTGCCATTGGAGATATCAATAACGATGGTCTGGCCGATATCTACATGACGGCAAACATGGGGAAGAACAAACTTTTTCTCAATTTGGGCGATTTTAAATTTAAGGATATATCCCAATCTGCCGGGGTTGAAGGTCATAAACCCTGGTCTACCGGGGTGACCATGGTAGATGTAAACAACGATGGTCTCCTGGATATTTATGTGAGCAATGCCGGAAACATGGAAGGCGACAATCACGACAACGACCTTTACATAAACAATGGCGATCTTACATTCACCGAAAAGGCAAAAGAATTCAATCTAGCCACCAGTGGTTTTACCACCCACGCTACTTTCTTCGATTATGATAAGGATGGTGATCTGGATGCCTATATTTTAAACAATAGTAATATCCCGGTTAGTAGCCTCGGTTTTGCACATCAACGGGATGTGCGGGCTCAGGATTGGGACGTGCCAAAATTATTTCGTGGAGTTGGTGATATGTTGCTTCGGAATGACAATGGAACCTTTGTAGAAGTAAGTGAAGAAGCCGGGATCTACGGAAGTTTAATAGGCTTCGGTCTGGGGGTTATGATAAGCGATATCAATGGTGACCTCTACCCCGACATATATGTATCTAATGATTTCTACGAACGCGATTACCTCTATATCAATAACCAGGACGGCACCTTTACCGAAGATATTAAGAACTGGATGTCGCACCTCTGTCTCTCGGCTATGGGTATCGATATGGCCGATATCAATAATGATGGTAATGCCGATATCTTTATTACCGATATGCTTCCAGATGGCGACCAACGCGTTAAATCGGTCATGGAATTTGAAGGGTATAATGTTTTTAAGCTGAAGCAAAGCAAGGACTTTTATCAGCAATACATACAGAACACCCTGCAACTGAATAACGGAAATGGAACTTTTTCTGAAATAGCCTATTACAGTGGCGTATCCGCAACAGACTGGAGTTGGTCGGGCCTGATTTTCGACATGGACAACGACGGCCTGCGCGATATTTTTGTTACCAACGGTATCAATCACGATCTCACCGATCTCGACTTCGTAGACTTCCTCGCTAATGAAATCATCCAGAAAATGGCTATGACAGGCAAAAAGGAAGCCATCGATTCTATTATCAATAAAATGCCGGTTGTACCTGTACCTAATTACGCCTATAAGAACAACGGCGATCTTACCTTTAGCAATGAAGCCGAAAAATGGGGCCTCGGCATCCCAAGTCTATCCAACGGAGCAGCTTATGGAGATCTCGACAATGACGGCGACCTCGACCTGGTTGTGAATAATGTGAACATGGAAGCCTTTGTGTATAAGAACAACGCCAGGGAAACTTCAAACAATAACTATATCAAACTAAAATTCGAAGGAGTAGATAAGAACAAATTCGCGGTGGGTACAACTGTAAGATTGTACTATAAAGACAATATCGTTTTACAGGAGTTGATCCCATCTCGCGGTTTTCAGTCGTCTATGGAATACCCAATGACCATTGGTTTGGGAAAAGAAGATAAAGTAGATTCCATCAGGGTGATCTGGCCAGATGATCGCACGACAAAGCTCGAAAATATTGCTGCAAATCAGACCTTGCTGTTAAAACAGGAAGAGGCTAGCGGGAAATATATCCCTCCAAAACCTGCCGCTATTAAACCACTACTCACCGAAGTAGATAATACAGGCCTGAAGAAGCACGATGAGAATTCTTATTCAGATTTTGACCATGAAGGCTTAATTGCCCGTATGCTTTCTCAGGAAGGGCCGGCGATCGCTGTGGGCGATGTTAATGGAGATGGACATGAAGACACTTTTATCGGAGGTGCTAAGAACCAGGCAGCTACCCTATATATTCACAAAGGGAAAGGGGTTTTAAGTGAAATGAAGAATGACGTTTTCACACAGGACAAATTCAACGAAGATACCGCAGCCGCATTCCTGGATGCAGATGGAGACGGCGACCTCGACCTGATCGTAGGTTCGGGTGGGAACCAGGTAAATGAAATAAATAACGAAGGTATCAGGCTTTACTTAAATGATGGCAAAGGACGCTTCAGCAAAAAAATACTGGATCTACCACCAAATACTATGAATATTGCAGTAATTGCACCCTACGATATGGATGGAGACGGCGATATGGATGTATTTGTTGGTGCAAGAAGTATTATAGGAATTTATGGTGTGAACCCTACGCATACATACCTTGAAAATCCAGGTGATGGAAATTTCAGAAGTAAAAAAGAAGCAATTGCCGCTGTAACGGCAAGCGGCATGATCACGGATGCTACCTGGGCAGATATAGATGGAGATTCCATTAAAGAACTCGTTACCGTATCGGATTGGGGCTCACCTAATATCTATAAGATCAAGGACAACAAGCTAGAGATCTGGCAAACGGATCTCCAAGCATTGAATGGCTGGTGGAATACCATACTTCCGGTAGACATAGACAAAGATGGCGACCTCGATTTTATTATTGGAAACGAAGGGAAGAACCTTCATTATAAGCCGTCGGAAGAGCAACGCATTAAAATGTGGGTAAACGATTTCGACAACAACGGTACTATCGAGCAAATAATCACCCAAAGGCTGGAAGGCAGAGATATGCCTATGCATCAGAAGAAAGAGATCGTAACCCAACTTGTTTCCCTTAAAAAACAAAATCTGAAAGCTTCCGAGTATGCCACACGGTCTATACAGGAACTTTTTCCAGAAAATATCATAGACAACTCCCTGGTGAGGGAGGTGAACACCTCGGCTACGATTATTGCCGTAAATAACGGCAATGGAAGCTTTACAACCATCGAATTGCCTGCCCAGACACAACTTTCCTGCGTGTGCGGAATAACCTGTGCCGATGTGAACAACGATGGTTCGCTGGACATTATAATGGGTGGAAACGACTTCGAGTTCAAACCGCAGTTTTCCCGCCTGGATGGCAACTATGGTTCTGTGCTATTGAATGATGGCAACCTTAATTTCAACTGGCAGAACTATAATGAAAGTGGTTTCCTGGTTAAAGAAGAAATTAAACATATCCGCCAACTCCATGATGCAGCAGGGAATGCCTATATCATTGTGGCAATAAATGATGAAAAACCCAGAGTTTTTGCGATCGGTCAATAAATATCTTCTCCCACTTTTAACCCTTACCCTCCTTTGGAGCTGTAGTGAGGACGAACAGCTTTTTAAGCTCCTCCCTTCTACCCGATCGGGCGTTGATTTTGAAAATACAATAACCGAAAATGACTCGCTAAACATCCTGGACTACCTTTATTTTTACAATGGCGGTGGCCTGGCGATGGGTGATATAAACAACGACGGATTGCCGGATCTTTACTTTTCTGCCAATCAGAAAAAGAACAAACTTTACCTCAACCAAGGAAATCTGAAATTTGATGACATTACCACTTCTGCCGGGGTTGAAGGAAATAGTTCCTGGAATACAGCTGCGGTCATGGCCGATGTAAACGGAGACGGATGGCTGGATATTTATGTAACCACCGTAGTAGGTATAAACGGATTTAAAGGCCGTAATGAATTGTTTATCAATAACAGAGATAATACTTTCACAGAAAGCGCTGCCAGTTACGGTCTCGACCTGGCATCTTACGGCACTACTGCCACCTTCTTCGATTACGATCTGGACGGTGACCTGGATGTGTATCTTTTAAATCACGCTGTTCACACAGAGGAGTCCTTCGGAAGGGTGCAACTTCGTTATAAGCGTAATGCAATGACGGGCGACCGACTAATGCGAAACGATGGCGATATCTTTACAGACGTTAGCGAAGAAGCGGGAATCTATGGAGGTATAAACGCCTACGGGCTGGGGGTAGCTATTTCCGATTTCAATAAAGATGGGTATCCCGATATCTACGTTGGCAACGATTTTCACGAAGACGACTATTTCTATCTCAATAATGGGGATGGTTCCTTTACAGAGAGTTTACGAACTTATTTTGGACATACTTCCCGATTTTCGATGGGAAATGACGTTGCGGATATTAATCACGACGGGCGGCCGGATCTAATCTCACTGGATATGTCTCCAGAAGACGAGAAAGTTTTAAAGACCTCGGAGGGCGATGATACCTACCAAACGCTGGAAATGAGAACCAAACAATTTGGATACCATTATCAGTATACCCGTAATATGCTCTATATAAATCAGGGTGCCGGCCCTTTCACAGAAACAGCTCTATTAAGTGGGATAGCTGCAACCGATTGGAGTTGGAGTGCACTTTTTGGCGATTATGACCAGGATGGAGAAGATGATCTTTTTATTTCGAATGGTATCCCGAAACGCCCCAACGACCTGGACTTTATTCGTTTTGTTTCCAGTGAGGAGATAAAAAAGAGTATGGTCGAGACAAAACTAATGGACCAGAAAGCCTTAGATATGATGCCCTCCGGTGCAGTACCCAATTACATTTTCAAAGGGGACGCAGCACTTGGTTTCACCGATATGAGTGAAGAATGGATCCCTCGAAATCCAACTGTTTCGGGTGCCACCGCTATTGGTGATCTGGATGGAGATGGCGACCTGGATATTGTCACCAATAACATTAATGAAGCTGCGGGAATCTACATAAACAACACTAACGATAAAGCAAGCTTTCTAAAGATCAGGTTTAAGTATACAGGAGGTAATCCCTTCGGAATTGGTACTAAGGTCGAAGCCTGGAACAAGGGGGTCGTTCGGTACAAAGAGCTCTTCCCTTGTAAGGGATGGCAGGCTTCCAGCGAACCGATGATCCACTTCGGCTTTGGGAATGAAACCACTATCGACTCTCTAAAGATCATCTGGCCCGATAAAACCTATCAGCTCATTTCAGCAGTAGAAACCAATAAAACCCTCACAATCACACCTTCTAATAACGCTGCCTATCAATATCTAAATCCAGAAAAGGATCGATTGTTTAGTAAACTGGAAGGAAATCTAGGAATAGATTATAAACATGACGGAGGTAGACAAACCGATTTCGATTACCAGAAACTAATTCCCTATCAGGTTTCAGACAGAGGTCCGTATTTGCAAATGACCGATTTAAACAAGGACTCATTAACAGATATAATCATACGAGGGATGTCTCTAAATAACACCATTGGGTTCCTGCAAAATGAAGGCGGTTTCAGTAAAACAGTGCTGCCGGATAGTGTTGAAATCTGGCCGGACCACAGTACTACCCGAAATAATACCATGCGCCATATTAGTGGATTTACCTCCACCGGCGAAGTATTAAAATTTGTAGGGGGCTATACAGCCAGGTATGATTTTGGAAACATCCCAGATTCCAAAGTGATATTTCCCAACGGAACAGAACAGTCGCTCGGTGAATTGGGAATGGTAACAGATGCCGTCTGGGACGATTTTAATAAGGATGAACAAACCGACCTCATCGTGGTTGGAGAATGGATGGCACCCC
>CAJQNO010000211.1 GCA_905479745.1 uncultured Flavobacteriaceae bacterium
CATTTCGTTCACGTTATAGATCTTGTAATCCACATAACGTTTTTCCCTGTATTTATTTATCCGAAGGGTATCACAAAGCAATTCTTTGTCTTCAAGGATTTGAGCTTCTACCCCTTCAATATCCAGGTAGGTTTTGGTAATATATTCGTTGAAATTTCCGTAGGCTTCCTTAAGATTTTCGTTCAGATACGGATATTTGAAATCGATGGTGTAAAGATCCTCGTCTCTCAGGAAACGCTTAGATATGATAAGCTCCTGTAATTGGTCTCGTTCGTCTTCCTTTTCCACCAATCTCTTTTTCCTGATCTCCAGATCGATTTGTTTCTGAAGGTCGATATCGTTCTCTGAAGCGATTATAGTATCAGATACACTGTTTTCCACAGTCTCAGATTCGGTTAGTGAAGGAAGTTCTTTCTTTGGATCGTCCTTGCAGCCAATAAAAAGAACCAAAACCCATAGGGCAATACTTACATTTTTCATAGTCATCGAACTTATTTACGTAAAGTTAGCTGTAATGTGATGTAATAAATATGATATCCCTCAGCTTAGGTTATATGTGTAATGGCTTGATAAATAGGGCTTAGGCCTCGAGGAGTAAGTGTAGCTTGCCCAGCATAATGAGTTCCGATTTATTTTTGCCTGAAAAGGCAGCAGCAATTTCGTTAGCGGTGTAAAAAATGAGTTCCTTGCGCTCGTTTGTAAATAACTTGGGGTTTTCTTTTATATAATTTTCGAAACTTTCGAAGCAGCTATCGGCATCCATACGTTCATAGTCGAACCAGTCGAAAACTATTTCCATTTGGTAAATGGCCTGCGAATCGAAATCGTCTGTGCTACTGTCGTATTTCGACCAGATTTCACGCACCAAATTTTTAAGGGCTTTGTATTCGGCTTCTCGCACCACCTTATCGGCTGCCGCTATAGCATAAAATAGCTCTCCTATTTTCTGATAGAAGGCAATCTGAGGTTTTTCGGTATAAGGCATACTACATAATTTTATTACGATCTAAAATTAATTTTCCGGGCGATGAGATTTTATGATAATTATCAGTTCGATGGAATTTTTAAAATCGCTATTTTTGACCTATGGAGGTTTTTAGCAACAGCAGTGATATCTACAAGGTTCTTACCGAAGCTATTTCCGAAGGTATAGTGGTTGTTAACGACAAGCAGCAAATTGTTGCTACCAATCCTTCTCTGGATAAATTATTTGGGTATAAAGTAGGAGAGCTTACCGGGAAAACTCTGGAAGTTCTTATCCCAAAGGATTATCACTCTAATCACGAGGGACATTTTAAATCGTTCATGGCGAAAAGTTCGGCCCGGCAAATGGGTCATGGGAGAGATCTTTACGGCCTGAAAAAAGACGGAGGTAGGTTCCCTGTGGAGGTAGGGCTTAATCCTTTCGAGGTAGACGGGCAAAGGTTCGTTATGGCTTTATTGATAGATATTACGGTGAGAAAGGAACAAGAGCTGGAAATTCGAGAATTGAATAATGAGCTTGAAAGCAAGATCGCCATAAGGACGAGGGAGCTAAGAAAGAGTGTTGAAAAACTTGAGAAAGAGGTTGAACGACGTAAGGAAGCCGAAAATAAAATGAAGGAATCACTGCGTAAGGAACGTGAACTAAGTGACTTGAAAACCAAGTTTCTTTCGCTCGTTTCGCATGAGTTTAAGACCCCTCTTAGTGGGATTTTCACTTCGGCTACCCTGGCGGGGAAATATACGCTGGAAGACCAGCAAGAAAAACGAGAAAAGCATATCAAAACTATTCAGAATAAAGTAAAATACCTCAACAATATTCTGGACGATTTTCTCTCAATAGAACGATTGGAAAGTGGGAAAGTCAATTATAAATTCAGCAAATTTCCTATCAGTAAAGTAGTGAATGAGGTTATCTATGGGGCAAACATGTTGTTAAAAGAAGGACAGGTTATCAATTACCCCGAAGATATCGACCACATTGTGATCGAATTTGACGAAAAGATACTTGAGCTTACACTCACCAACCTCATCAATAATGCAATTAAATATTCTTCAGAAAATACACCTGTGGATATCATGGTGACAAAGGAAGATGATCATCTCCTAATTGAGATTAAGGATGAAGGTATGGGTATACCGAGAGAAGAACAGAAATTTATTTTCAACCGTTACTTCCGCGCCGAAAACGCTTTATTGAATCAAGGAACAGGAATTGGACTTAATATTGTAAAAAACCATTTGGAAAACCTTGGAGGGACTATTACCTTTACAAGTGAAGAAAATGAGGGTAGCACCTTTAAGGTGACAATTCCTACAGGTACCAATTAATGAATAAAACCATACTTCTTGTTGAAGACGATTTAGCCTTACGGGAGAATACTGCCGAAATGCTGGAACTTTCCGGTTATAATGTTTTAACTGCTCCCAATGGAAAAGTTGGTATTGAGATGGCCAGAAAACACCTTCCCGGGGTGATCGTGTGTGATATAATGATGCCTGAAGTAGATGGTTATGGCGTGCTTAATGCGCTATCTCAAAATAGTGACACCCGGCATATTCCCTTTATATTTTTGTCTGCCAAAACCGAACATAAGGAGATTAGGAAAGGAATGGATATGGGTGCCGATGATTACCTCACCAAACCATTCGAGGAGGACGAATTACTTAGTGCGGTGGAAAGCCGTCTTGCCAAAGCACAACTACTCATGCAAGTTCGAGAGGCATCCTCTGCATTGGGCGGTGATGAAAATGAAGACGATGCTATTAGAAACCTGAACGAGCTAAAGAATTTCTTCGATGATAACGGTGAGATCGCCAATTATGATAAGGGTATTGTCATTTACAAGGAGGGCGAACACTCCAACAATATCTTCCTTATCTTAAAAGGAATTGTGAAAAGTCATAAGATGGATGAAAATGGGAAGGAACTTATCACAGCACTTCACAAGCCGGATGATTTTCTTGGCTTTACGTCATTCGAGGAAGCGATCCCGTATCAGGAATCTGCTACAGCGGTGGAAGATGTCGAACTGGCTGTAGTATCAAAGAACATCTTAAAGGACATTCTTACAAAAAGTAATGCGGTATCCCTGGAATTGATGAATGTTTTGTCTGAAAATATTACAGAGATAAAAGAACAGTTACTTCAGATGGCGTATAGTTCGGTACGCAAGAAAACAGCCTCAACCATCCTGCAGTTTGCAGAGATCCTCAATAAGAACCCCAACGATAATATTAAGATCTCCCGCCACGATCTCGCCAGCGTCGCCGGAATAGCCACAGAGAGCCTTATCCGTACGCTTTCCGGATTTAAGAAGGATGGTCTTATTGAAATTGAAGGAAGGAACATTCGCATTATCGATCTGGATGGTCTTCGACAAGTGGAGTAAAATTTTTCAAAACTGACATATATCATTCTTTACGCCTAGGAGGCCGGTTATTTTTGTTTCTGAAGTTGATACCGATGAAGCGAATACTCATTCCTACAGATTTTTCGCATAACGCTTGGAATGCGATCGAATATACACTGGCTTTTTTTGATAAGATTCCTGTGGATATTCACTTGCTTCATATCTCCTATAGTGGTAGTGTAACCGATGAGGCCAACCTTCATGCCAATGGAATTTCTATCATCGACAATTCACAAAAAAAGAAAGTAAAACAGTTAAAGGAGATTCAGCATAAGATCGAAACCCTCTACCCCAGGAGTACCGCGAATATAGAAATAAGTGCAATCAGTTCTTTATTTATTGAAGGAATAAAGAATGCTGTGGAAGAAAATAAGATTGATCTAATAGTCATGGGGACCAAAGGAGCCTCCGGACTAAAAGAAGCCACTATAGGCAGTCATACCGGCGCCGTGATCACCAGGGTTAAATGTCCCATCCTTGTAATTCCCGAACGGGCTGTCTTTCAAGGGCCGAAGAATATAGTTTTTCCAACCGATTTCAACATCATTTACAAACAAAAGGTGTTGGACACCTTACTGGCTGTAGCCGATCTGCATAAGGCTTCCATTAAGGTATTAAGAGTTGCCAATAACGAACTTCAATTGAACGAAGAACAGGAAAAAAACAGGAGTTTCCTTCACGATGCTCTGGAGGGCCGCTCCTATAGTTTTCATTGGGTAAAAAATCCTAAACTTGAACAAGGTCTGCAGTCTTTTATCGATGTTATGGATATACAGATTGTTGCCATGGTAGCTAAAAACCTTAATTTCTTTCAGCGATTACTTTTCAAACCCAGGGTAGCCAGGATAAGTTATCATACCGAAATTCCATTCCTGGTGCTTCACGAATAAATACCAGTTTAACGGTAATTCTCACTTATTGGATGGTCCTCATAGAAATCCTCGAACGTCTTATGCGTGTTGTAATCGTCTTTAAGTATGCGATATACACTTATGATTAAAAGTATCTCGCCAAGGAATGTTAAGGTACATACCCATCCGAATGGCAGGTTCAGTACTGAAAAGACCACGACTGTAAATAAAACAACAGTTGTAAAAGTAATCAGGAACACCGCAGAATTTTTCATTTTTTTATTTTAAATATACTATCAAATTTTTGTCTATGCTCATAAAGATTTCCTAATTCTTAATGCCTAATTAAGTGATAATTATCATTTTATTTGAGGTAAACGAACGATAACTTTGAGTGTATTCCAAAATTCTACTAGCTATGCGAAAAGTACTTATTCCTACCGATTTCTCCAGCAATGCCATGAACGCTATTAAATATGCAATGGAATTATTTAAGTACGATCGTACAGACTTTCATATCATGCACGCCTATGGAGATGAGTTGTACAGTCGGAACTCAGGAGCAAAAAGAGGCGAGCTAAATGAAGCTAAAGAGGAGGCATTGAAATACTCCAGTGAGAATTTAGATCGTGTAATAAAAGACATGAAGGAGCTATCCCCCAACCCAAGGCATAAGTATTTTCCTATTTCGGTAATTGGGGCAGTGGTGGATGAAGCCAATGAAATAGCCGAACACGAGAATGTTGATGTGATAGTCATGGGAACTAAAGGGAAAACAGATAAGCGTAATATTACTTTTGGGAGTAATACCATCCAGGTTATAAAATACGTTAAATGTCCGGTACTTGCGGTTCCTGCCGAGTATACAGATATTCAGCCATCCCACATACTTTTTGCCACGGATTATATGTTGCCGTATCAAAGGCGAGAACTAAAACTTTTGAGTACGTTAGCTCAAAATTATGCAGCCAGATTGAAAGTTTTACACATTTCAAAGTTTAAAGAACTATCATTTCGTCAGCAGGACAATAAGGCATTTCTCGAGTATTGCCTGGAGCAGAATAAACCTACGTATATTAAATTACCGGGCGAAGACATTACAAGCGTTATAAACGATGCGATTAAAAATTTCGACATAGACCTTCTGGTAATGATTAATTCGCGACACTCTTTTTTAGAGGATGTTTTACATACTTCGAAGATTGAGAAGATCGGACTGGAAATTAAGATACCATTCCTTGTCCTTCAAAACTTACCTCGTACCTAAAAAACTTTGTTATGAAACGTATTCTATTACCCACAGACTTTTCAGATAATGCTTTAAACGCTATCCGGTATGCTGTGCAGCTTTTCAGAAACATCTCTTGCGAATTTTATTTGCTACACACTTATACCCCGGCAGCTTATGGTGTTGGAAGTATGGCCGATAGTTATTCTGCCCTTGAGTTGCAAAAAATTACCAAACGAAACGCCGAAAAATCGATGGATGAAGTGGAGCAGAACATCAGGGCCGAATTTAATAATAAGAATCACCACTTTAAAAAGTTTGTAACCTTCAATATGCTGGTACATGAGATAGAAGATATGGTGGCCGATAACGGTATTGATCTCATTGTCATGGGAACTCAGGGAGCCACCGGGGCTCAGGAAGTATTCCTGGGATCACATACCATGTACACCATAAAGAAAGTGAAATGCCCTGTGATCGCTGTCCCTTCCGGATTTGGATATGAAGCTCCTAAAGAGATACTGTTCCCAACAGATTTTAAGTTGAGTAAAGGAAACCCGTACCTCTCATTAATACGAGAGATCTGTGATCTTCAAGCAGCTCGCCTCAATATCCTCAATGCATATTACGGCGTACCCCTTGATGACGAACAAAAAGAGATGAAGGCCTATTTGGACGGTTATTTTAAGGATAATGCCCGCCTTTTCCATATAGCAGAAAATACAGATGTGGTGGGTGCTATCGAAAAATTTCAGTTAAAGAACAAGATCAACTTACTCGTTATGATCCATAATCGTCATAATTTCTTTGAAAACCTCCTGTTCAAACCAGTGATCAACCAAATTGTTTATCACACCAATATTCCTTTTCTTGTAATTCCTTCAGAAGATAGAATGATGCATTAGTAATTTTAAAATTCAACGTCATGAAACATATACTCGTACCCACCGATTTTTCGGAAAACGCATACAGGGCGTTGATCTATGCCACCAAGTTGTTCCAAAAGAACCCTTGTACCATCCATATTTTACATTCATTCGAGGCACAGGCCTCCATGTTAACCTCACGTGTAGACATAGGGAAGTCTGAAAAGGTTATGGACAATCTGTATGACGAAGCAGATAAGAAATGTGAAGATGTTAGGCAGCGTCTTATTAAGGACACAGCTGGTTGCGGACATAAATTCGATGTAATATCTACCGCGATGTCCCTGCCAAGGGCGATGAACCGTATCTGTGTTCAACGTAACGTAGACCTGGTGATCATGGGCACTAAAGGCCAAACCGGCGCCAAAGAAGTGATTTTGGGAAGTAATACAGAAAACGTGATTCAAAGGATAAAGAATATACCGGTATTGGCTATTCCGCTACAAGCGGAGTTTAGCCCGCTGTCTAAAATAGCATTTGCCACATCCTTTAGACAAAGTTTTAACCCTTCAAACTTTAACGAGCTGCTCTTTCTAGTAAAGTTACACAAATCTAATGTGGACGTACTTTATGTGCGGGAAGGTGACTCCTTGAGCCCGGAACAGCGACAAAACATGGATATCTTATTGAAACACCTTAGTGGAATTCATGTTGAGGTAGTTTGGCTTGAAGATGAATCTGAAAAGACCAAAGCAATAGTGGATTATCTTGATAGAGAACAGGTGGATATGCTTTCCCTAATTTATTATAAATATAATATCATAAAACGCTTATTCCGGGAATCTGTGGTGAAGAAAATCGGTCGCCATCCTGCTACACCTTATCTGGTGATTCCTGCGGCCCGATGACAGATATCATTTTAAAACTATAATAACCGATCTATTTTTAGGCATAACCTAAATACATAAAGCCATGCGAAGAAAAATATTATTACCTACCGATTTTTCAAGAAATGCATGGGATGCTATTGCCTATGCGGTCGATCTGTTTAAAAACGAGGCCTGTGATTTCTATATATTGAATGTCTACGACTATACGGGCTTTGCCCTGGATAACATAAATGTTCCACAAGCCAACAATGAATACTCCAAAGCAGTTCAGGAAAAGTCCATGAAAGGATTGGAACGAATATTACAACAGTTGTCATTCAGGGATGATGGAAGTGATCACAATTATTTTACCATTTCCAAACAAGACAGCTTGTTGAGTGCTATAAAAGAAGTGGTAGAATTAAAAGATATAGACCTCGTGATCATGGGAACCAAAGGGGATACAGATGCATTAAATGTATCCTTCGGAAGTAATACAGTGTTGATAATGGAAAAAGTAAGAAACTGCCCTGTGATGGCAATTCCACCCGATACTTTGTATACCGATCCTTCTGAGATCGTTTTCCCAACCAGTTATAAAACCCACTATAAAAAACGAGAACTGGCATATCTCATAGATATTGCAAAACTCACTAATGCACCAATTAGAATTTTACACGTAGAAACATCCAAAGAGCTGAATGAAACCCAGCTAAACTACAAACAACTGCTAGAAGAATATTTTGCCGATCTTGAACATAGTTTTCATACCTTAGATAAAAATGACATTGGAGCAGCCATCGAATTATTTGTACAAAGCAGGAACAGTGGAATGATCGCTTTTATCAATAAAAAGCATACATTCTTCGGAAGTATTTTTTCACAGCCTTTGGTAAAAGAACTTGGAACACACGCTAAGATTCCGGTATTAGCGCTGCATGATTTCAGAAACTGAGAGGGCTGTTAATTCAAAATAATATGGAAGACAATGAAATCTATGTGTTAAAAGCTTCCGGTGAACGTGTTAAATTTTCCCTGGATAAATTAAGATCTTCACTGCGCCGAAGTGGGGCAGATGAAAAGCTTATTAACTCCATCATCGATGTGGTTCGTGATGAATTATACCAAGGTATTTCAACCAAAGAGATATACAACCGTGCTTTTGCACTGCTGAAACGTAAGAAATCCATCTTCGCTTCGAAGTACAAGCTAAAAAAAGCAATTTATGAGTTAGGACCTACCGGTTTCCCTTTCGAACGCTTTATCGGGGCTTTGATGCAATATTCGGGCTACGAAGTTCAGATCGGGAAATTAATGAAGGGTATATGCGTAACGCATGAAGTGGACGTGATA
>CAJQNO010000212.1 GCA_905479745.1 uncultured Flavobacteriaceae bacterium
AAGAAAAGTACGTTATTGGTCTTCAGCATGGATTCGAAGCGGGAAAGAGAGAAATTGTTATACTCGTCAGGGCTAGAGTTCATACACAACTGATTAACGGATTCTTCTATTTTAAAGATAGTAATGTAAAGAGGTGTTCAATAGTTATGCCGTGTTTGTTGTTAACAAGCTTATTAACAGATTTTTTAGAATTTAATACATTGTAAATCAACTAGTTACGTCATTAAGTTTTTTCACTAACCTTGTCCATGACGGCTGCAATTATGGCGCAACCTTTTCTTATTTCCTCTTCTGAAATGGTTAGCGGTGGTGTAATCCTAATCGCACAAGACTCAAATAAAAGCCAGAAAAGTATGAGTCCGGCCTCTTTACAACCCAGTATGATCTCATTTGCGATCGAGGCATTTTCCACCATGATCGCCAGCATGAGGCCTTTCCCGCGAATTTCTTTTATCAATGGATGAATTAGTAATGCCCGGAACAATTGTTCCTTTCGTAAAGTCTCCCGCATGAGGTCGCTTTGGGTGATCTCTTTTAAGGTTGCTAGCGCCGCAGCTGCGATCACCGGGTTTCCACCAAAAGTAGTGATATGGCCTAACTTAGGGTTGTCTTTTAACAGCGACATATGGGCATATGATGCGGTAAATGCGCCAATAGGAAGACCACCTCCCATGCCTTTACCCATCACCAGTATATCCGGGATCACCTGGTAATGTTCGAAGCCAAATAGTTTTCCGGTACGGCCAAATCCGGGCTGAATCTCATCCAGTATCAATAGGGCACCTTCGGTTTCACACCGTTGTTTAACTTTTTGTAAGTAGCCTGGATCAGGTTCTATAAAACCTGCCGCTCCCTGTATGGTTTCCAGTATAACAGCGGCTGTGTTACTGTTTATTTTGTCGAGGTCTTCTTCACTATTGAACGTAATGGCATGACAATCGGGCAGAAGGGGTGCGAAAGGTTGTTTGCGTTCTTCGTTTCCCATCACGCTCAAGGCGCCATAGGTATTTCCGTGATACGCCTTGTCTGCATAGATAATACCGGATCTGCCTGTAACACGCCTTGCGAGTTTAATGGCGCCATCGATGGCTTCGGCACCACTGTTAACAAGATAAGTGGTTTCCAGTGGCTTGGGTAAATGGCTTGCGAGTAACTTAGATAGTTGGACGGCGTTCTCCTGAACATATTCGCCATAGACCATCACATGCAGGTATTTGTCCAATTGTTCTTTAACCGCATGGATCACCGATGGGTGTCTGTGACCAAGGCTGCAAGCAGAAACACCGGCTACGAAATCGAGGTGCGCATTTCCGTCTTCATCGAAGATATAGCTACCTTCGGCGTGAGACACTACCATCGCAAGCGGATGGGGGGTGGTCTGCGCCTGGTGTTTGAAAAAGTCTGCTGCAAGATTAGCCTTCGCCATTGTCCTTTTCTTTATTTTCCTTTCGGGTTTCGGGTTTCGGATCATCTTGGCGGTTTTGAAGATCGCTGGCCTTTAGTTTTGAGGCCTCGGGCAGATCGATCTCTTCTTCCGGGATATCATCGAAAAATTCACCTTCGTCTTCAGGCAAGGGAATGCCCTGTATCTTCGGAAGCACAGGTGCCGGCTTCCCTTTAAACAGATCCTGCACTTTCATGAGTCTTTCATCACCACGCCAGATAAATCCGGGTAATATTCTCGCATTTTCCGGGAACTGGGAGGGAGGGTATACCTTTCCCTTGGCCTGTTTTATAAACTTGATCCCGGTTATTTGCTGCTGTTCCAGGTACATCTGTATAGAACTGGAAACTGTATTGTTTATTCCCACCAGTTGCTGTTTATCGTTTCTGGAAAAATAAATTACCTCTGTATTCTTGATGATGTTCACGGTATCCAGTTCGTTGTTGGTGAACAAACCTATAAGGCGTTCTCCTTTTACCTGGTTGTAACCTGCACTGTCCTTTTGTACAAGAAACGCATTATTGAAAACCTTCAAAGTATCCAGTTTCTCGGTTTCGGTATTCGACAGGATATGGATGGTATCTCCGGTCATCTGGTTTTCACCGGACCAGAGTATAGGGTTTCGTAGTAGTTTGGTGATCCCCGCCTTCTGATCCACAAAGATCGAATCGCATTTTCCACTAGTAGGCGCGTCTGGGGGCAGGCCTCGTTTAAACATTCTCGCCCTGTAAAAGCCTTTTATCACCCTGTGGTCGGGCTTTCCGGTTACCCTTAGGGTATCGGCGTGTACATACACCGAATCGTTATCTCGTAGCGTGACAGCCACCGCTCTTTTGGTGATGAAGACCGAATCTTTCTCTCTAAATACTTCGGCATAATGTCCGCGTATCACACTGCGGTTGATCGTATCCAGAACTTTTATGTTGTTGGTAGCTGAAGCAAAACTTGTGTTTCGGTCGAAATAAATGCTATCCCCATAAAGGATCCGATTATTATAGTAGACCCTCGAGTTCTTTACAAAATACCCTTTATCCGTTCTGGTGTTATAATATCCTCTTTCACAGTATACCGTACTCGTTTTAGATACAATGGTGGATTCGCCATACAGATAGGCACCTCCTGTTTCGGAATAAAAATCGAGTTGTTCGCTGTTTACGGTATACTTAGGGTTAACGATCTTCACCCCAGAGAGGAATTGATATTTCTTGGTTGCGGCATAGTAGCGTCCTATATGGCTGGTTAGGGTGCTGGCCGTATCACGTACGGTACCTCCGGAGCGGTAAAAGGCCTGCTGTTTGATACGGTCGAAATACAAGGTGTCTGTACGCAAGGTGGTTTTTGGTTCGGTAAGGACAACATCGCCACTGGCGAAGGCAAATTGCGTATTACCGTTATATTCGGCGTATTTACTTCGCATGGAAACGGTATCTCCCTGCATGATGCGTACTTTTCCGTAGGCTTTTACAAAATTGTCTTTCAGGTAAACAAAGGCCTGGTCGCACCACATCTCTACGCCTTCGTGCACAATATACACCTGCCCGGAATTGTCCTTGGTGTAGATGATAGCATCGGGAAATTCGGGTTTCTTTTCAAGATAGCCGGACTGTACCGAGACTTTAGTTTTTCCGGGATCATCCTGTCCGAAACAATAAATTCCGAAGAGAAAAAAGAAAAGGAATATGTAGTTTGATATTTTCAACAAAGATTCTTTATAACACTAACGAAAATACCAACAAATATTGAGTTAGCGGTGAATCGTTTGTGTTCTGTCCGGACCAACCGATACGATCTTAATAGGCACCTCGAGCTCTTTTTCAAGGAATTCTATATAATCGTTAAGGGCGGCAGGAAATTCTGAAGTACTGCTCATCTTTGTGAGATCTTCAGCCCATCCTTTCATTTCAGAATAAATGGGAGTGATATTCTCTGCCTCGATATTATACGGTAGATGCTCAATTTTAGTGCCTTTATAATGATAGGCGGTGCAGACCTTCAATTTGTCAAATCCACTCAATACATCGCCTTTCATCATCATTAATTGAGTAACTCCATTAACCCGAACGGCGTATTTCAAGGCCACAAGGTCCAGCCAGCCGCAACGTCGCGGACGTCCGGTTGTAGCACCAAATTCGTTCCCAACCTTTGCCATGGTCTTCCCATAATCGTCAAATAGTTCGGTAGGGAAGGGGCCACTTCCAACGCGTGTTGCATAGGCTTTGAAGATCCCAAATACCTCTTTTATATCGCCAGGGGCCACACCAAGGCCTGTACATGCTCCTGCCGCTGTAGTATTGGACGAAGTTACATACGGATAGGTTCCGAAGTCGATATCCAGTAACGAACCCTGGGCGCCTTCGGCCAGAATAGATTTACCGGCTCGTTGGGCCTGATAGAGGTATTCTTCGCTATCAATAAAGGTTAATTCTTTAAGTCTCTCAACGGCATCGAAGAATTCTCTTTCCATATCGGCAAGATCGTACTGGATCTCGGCTTTGTAGAAATCGATCATCGCTTCGTGCTTATTGGCAAGTGCACGATATTTCTCCTGCCAGTTCTCCATCTCAAGGTCACCCACCCGAATTCCGTTCCTACCTGTTTTGTCCATGTAAGTAGGGCCTATTCCTTTAAGGGTGGAACCAATCTTCGCCTTTCCTTTGGATACTTCACTTGCGGCATCGAGAAGTCGGTGCGTTGGCAGGATAAGGTGCGCTTTCCTGGAGATTAGCAGTTTGCTTTTGTAATCGAGGTTGAATTTGTCGAGGTTATTGAGTTCTTTTCTGAATATCACAGGGTCTATCACAACTCCGTTACCCACCAGGTTGATCGCATTTTCGTGAAAAATACCGCTGGGAATAGTGTGAAGCACATGCTTGATCCCGTCGAATTCGAGGGTATGGCCGGCATTTGGGCCTCCCTGAAAGCGTGCAATGATATCATAGTTTTTGGTAAGTACGTCGACGATCTTTCCTTTTCCTTCGTCACCCCATTGTAATCCTAGTAGTAGATCTACTGCCATAAGTATTATGAATTTTCCCGACTACTCGTGCTTTTGCTGCCGGAAGTTTTTCTATTTCCGTAGAAATAGAGTGAATGGTTGGTTATTTCGATATCGAAAACTTCTTCGATGGTTTTTTTGATAGACTGAATCCTCGGGTCGCAAAACTCTATCACTTCCCCATTTGAGAGGATCACATGATCGTGTTGCTTGTCGAAATACGATTTCTCGTAATGCGCCTGATTCTGCCCGAACTGATGTTTACGCACCAGGCCACATTCCAGTAATAATTCTATGGTATTATAAAGGGTGGCTCTGCTTACACGGTAGTTCTTGTTCTTCATATTGATATACAGGGATTCAATATCGAAGTGATCGTTGTGATCATAGATCTCCTGAAGAATTGCGAAGCGCTCCGGTGTTTTACGATGTCCTTTTTCCTCGAGAAACCCCGTAAAAACATTCTTGACGATCGCCTGATTATTTTGATCCGTTTTTGCAGTCATATCAAAGGAGCAAAGGTAGTTATTTATGCTCTGGTAACTTTATCAATTCCGTTTATATTTTTTATTTTTTCAACGAGATTATTAAGAATATTCTTGTTCTTAACCACCACTATAATTTTTCCGTTGAAGATTCCATCGTTGCTGTCGAAATGCACACTCTTCATATTGATGTTGAGGTTATTCGATATCACTTTGGTTACTTCGTTCACCAGGCCAATCGTGTCGATTCCGGTGATCTTGAGTTCGGCCCTGAAATCACTCTGGGTGGAATCGATCCACTTCGCCGGCATGATTCGGTAGCCGTAATTACTTTGTAGTTGCAGGGCATTCGGGCAGTTCTGCTTATGAACCTTTATTCCCTCGTTCACGGTAAGAAAACCAAATACATCATCTCCGGGAATTGGATTACAGCAATTCGCCATCTTATACTCCAGTTTGTCCTCCTCTTTACCAAATACCAGCTGATCGAACTTTTCGGTTATTTCCTGCTTGTCGACATCATCCGGGTGTCCGGGTTTTCGCATTCGGTTTTTAAAGAAGGAGACAAAAGCATTAGAGCGTGATGCCGCAAAGTCTTTTAATTTTTTATTGTCGATGATCCCTGCACCTACACGATAGAAAAGGTCCAGACTGGTTTTAAGTTTGAAATAGACTACCAGTTGATTTACCGTCTTCTCGTCCAGGGTGATCTTAAGTGACTTCAATTTTCTGGCCAGGACAACTTTTCCTTCGGCAGCGATCTCTTTTTTCTCCTCTTTCAAAGAAGATTTGATCTTCGAACGTGCACGGCCTGTGGTAGCATAATTAAGCCAGTTTGCTGTTGGTTTCGATTTCTCGGAGGTCATGATCTCCACCTGGTCTCCGCTTTTTAATACATGACTTAATGGTACCAGCTTCCCGTTAACCTTTGCTCCCCGGGTATGCAATCCAACTTCGGTGTGTATGTGAAAGGCGAAATCGAGGGCAGTTGCACCCTTGGGAAGGGAGTACAGATCTCCTTTTGGTGAAAAGACAAAGATCTCCTTAGCGTAGAGATTCAATTTGAAGTCCTCTACAAAATCCACGGCATTCACTTCCGAATTCTCCAGGGATTCCTGCAGTTTGTTCAACCAGTCTTCCAGGCCAATATCTTCCTTCTCCTTGTTCTTGTACTTATAATGCGCGGCGTATCCTTTTTCGGCTATCTCATTCATTCGCTCCGATCGTATCTGAACTTCTACCCAGCGTCCCTGTGGCCCCATTACTGTGATATGCAGGGCTTCGTAGCCTGTGGATTTTGGCGATGAGATCCAATCTCTTAAACGTGTGGGATTAGGTCTGAAATGGTCTGTTACTATCGAATATATCTTCCAGGCAATGAACTTTTCATTATCGGCATCACTTTTATAAATGATCCTAACCGCGAATTTATCGTAGACTTCGTCGAAACTAACATTCTGTGCCAGCATTTTACGACGGATGGAGAATATGGATTTCGGCCTCCCTTTGATCTCGTATTTTAATTTTTCGGCATCCAGGGAATCCTTGATCACTTTAGTAAAATCGTTGATATAGGCGTCCTGTTGTTCCTTGCTTTCCTTGATCTTACTTAGAATATCATTGTATACCTCCGGTTCGGTGTATTTCAATCCCAGATCCTCTAATTCGGTCTTGATGTTGTACAGGCCTATGCGATGAGCCAGCGGGGCATAGATATAAAGTGTTTCCGAAGCAATTTTAACTTGTTTCTGCTCAGGCATGGAGTCCATGGTCTGCATGTTGTGTAGTCTATCGGCGATCTTGATAATGATCACACGAATATCCTCATTGAGGGTGAGCAGCATTTTCCTGAAATTCTCGGCCTGCAGCGATACGTCCTTATCGTATGGAATTTGAGATATTTTGGTGAGTCCGTCTACAATGCGAGCAACGGTCTCTCCAAATAACTGTTCAATATCTGCCAGCGAATACTCGGTGTCTTCCACCACATCGTGAAGCAGGGCAGCGGCAATAGAAGTAGCGTCCAGCCCAATTTCGGAAGCAACAATCTTTGCTACCGCTAATGGGTGGAATATGTAAGCCTCTCCAGATTTTCGCCGTTGGTCCTTATGGGCATCAACGGCAACATCGAATGCCGAACGGATCAGTCGTTTATCTGCCGCTGTGAGCGTTCGATAACTTATCTTCAGCAGTTCTTTGTATTGTTTGGTGAGCTCCTTTTTTTCCGCTTCCAGTACTTCCTCAGTCATAAATTAAATGTACAATATTGGTTTGTAAGTACCAACAAATTTTGTGCCCGGACCCATGGACGGCGTCTTCGTTTTTATTTTTTTAAATTCCGAAATCGCTGTAAAAGAGTGGGATGTGAGTAATGCACGAAAACGTAGGCCGGATGCGGGGTTAGATTACTTAAGCTGTTTCGTGATAATTTTTTTAATGCTGAAATGAGGGGTGTGCCATTATATGTCGTTTTGGCATAGTTATCCGCCTGGTATTCAAATTTCCGGGATAAATAATTCATAAGTAATCCCGTGAGTTCCGAAATGGGGGTAAAAAGTATCCCGAAGGCTATCAAGCCTATGTGAAAAGAAGGCTCGCTTACATCAAGGGCTTCCGAAAGTAACGGATTTCCCACAAAAACAGACAGCACCCATAGGGTAAACCCCGTAGTGAGGATGGAGGCCAGCAGGTTGATCACTATATGTTTTTTCTTATAATGTCCCACTTCGTGGGCAAGAACCGCTACGATCTCTTCATCTTCCAGATCGTTGATCAAGGTATCGTATAGGGTTACTCTTTTTTCACTTCCGAAGCCTGAAAAATAGGCATTGGCTTTTGTACTTCGCTTCGAGCCATCAATTACAAAGATCTTATCCAGGGTAAAGCCCACTGTCTTCGCATACGCCTCGATCCTGGATCTCAGCTCCCCGGCTTCCAGGGGTTTTTGCTTATTGAAAATAGGCACGATAAGCCTGGCGTAGAACATATTCATAAACACCGAAAACACGGTTACTACACCCCAGGTATACAACCAGAATGCCTCTCCGGCCCATTCGTAGAACCAAACGATCACTGCCATAAGCAGGCCACCAATTATCGCTGCCATGAATAGTCCCTTTATTTTATCCAGGACAAAGGTTTTTACTGTGGTTTTATTAAAGCCGTATTTTTCTTCTATCACAAATGTGCTGTAGTAACTGAAGGGTAAGCTTAATATACTTGCCGCCAATCCAATAACCCCAAAGAATATAAGTGCAATTACGATAGAATTATCTGTATAAGACCTCGCGAGGTCGTCTACATATGCAAAACCATCCAAAAAGAAGAACAGCAGGGTGGCAATCATGGAAATGGAAGAGGAGAGCAGCGAAAAGCGGTAACGTTCCTTTTTATATTGCTGAGACCGTTTATATTCCTTTTCATCGTACACATCGGCGATCTCCTCCGGTAGTTTATCGTTAAAATGTTGCGCATTGAGGTGATCCAGAATTTTATCGATGATGAAATTAAGGACAATGATCGCAATAATAATGTAGAATAAAGTTTGCGGTGTCAAAGGAATGGGTTTTGAAAAATTGATTTTTATTATCTCAGAGGCAGGTTTGTAATTGATATTTAACTACATACAAAAACATCTTAATTGTTGAGATTTCTTTGTCGTTTGGCTTCAAATATAAGGATTCCCGCTGCTACGGACACGTTCATGCTGTCTATATCTCCTTCCATGGGGATCACAATATTCTGTGTGCTCGAATCCAGCCACTTTTGAGACAAACCAGCGGCCTCTGTGCCAACAACCAGTGCTGTGGGCCCTCTATAATCACAGTTGTAAAAGGGTTTGGAAGCCTGCAGAGCAGCAGAGTAGATAGCTATGTCCTTCTCCTTGAGGAATTGGATGATCTCTTCCGTGGAACCAGTTGCAATAGCGCGAGTGAAGATACAGCCAACACTGCTTCTTATTATATTAGGATTATACATATCGGTACGCGGATTTGCAATGATCACGGCATCCAGGTTTGCCGCATCTGCCGTTCGAAGCAAGGCACCTATATTACCGGGCTTTTCGGGAGCCTCGGCGACGAGAATTAGCGGATTCTCATTTTTTATTCTTAATGTATCCAGCGAGAGTTCTTTACTTTCGGCGATTGCCAATATACCTTCGGTTGTCTTTCTGTAGGCTAGTTTCTGATATACTTCCGGACTGATCTCTATATATGGTGTTTCAAGGAAATTTATTTCCGAAGCATTTTCAGAAAAAATAACCGGACAGATCATGATGGTCTGCAATTGATAGCCACCCTTTAGAGCCAGCTCGATCTCCCTTCTTCCCTCAATCACAAATTGCCCTGTGCTTCTTCGCTCCCTCGATTTTTCGAGTAATTGGATCACTTGTTTTACCAGAGGATTTTGAAGGCTGGAGATAGATTTTATCATGCGGTAAAGGTAATAAGTATTTTAATTGCCCCTAAAGCATTATCAGTAGTAAAATACTTTTCCTTTTTAGTGTATTTTAGAATTTTTACAATAAATCATAAAGGTTTCAAAAAAAATTGCCCGATTAAATCGAGCTTTCTTATTTTTATAAGAACAAACCTAATTAGAATGAAAACCATTATCCTGCTAATTGTAGCCTCTTCCCTGTTATTTGCATGTAAGGAGGAAACGAAAGATCCACAACCTGTAATTCACGATACCATACCAATTTCTGAAGACACCGCAAGGATGTTGAAGTATCCGGTTTCGCTGAAAGAAGTTTTTAAAGTTCACGGCGGACTCGATCGCTGGGATCAAATGAATAACCTTTGTTTTGAGATCACCAGCAGAACCGGAACCGAAACTCATACGATCTCTTTACCCGACCGAAAAACGAAGATCGAAGCACCCAATTGGTCGATGGGATTTAATGGTAAGGATGTCTGGTTTCATGAAAACAAGGAGAATGCTTATAAGGGCGATCCTGTTTTCTATTACAACCTAATGTTCTATTTCTATGCGATGCCATTTGTATTGGCCGATCCCGGCATAGAATACCACGAGGTGAAATCGACCGAACTGGATGGCGAAGTTTATGAGGGAATTAAAATTAGTTACAAAGAGGGCGTGGGAACTTCTCCTAAAGATGAATATATACTTTACTATCATCCCGAAACCTACGAAATGGCCTGGCTGGGTTATACGGTTACCTACCATGAAAATGAGAAGAGTGATTCCTGGAAGTTTATTAAATACAGTGAATGGCAGGATGTGAATGAATTAAAACTTCCAAAGACTCTTACCTGGTATACGGTTGAAAATGGTAAGCCAGTGCAGGCTCGAAATAACGTAAAGTTCGAAAAAGTAACGCTCACCGAGACTGTCCTAAATGCATCGGTCTTTAAAGTTCCGTCTGAAGCAAAGGTTCTTACTAATTAGCAGACTCGGTTTTAGACTTATAAACTTCGGCCAGCGCCTCCGAAAAATTCTTTCGCCAGGTTTGCCAGTCATGGCCTCCATTAGTTACCCTCAACTCGCAGGAAACTCCATTTTTCAGAAATAATTGCTGAAGGCTCGTAACTACCGGAACTATATTGTAATTATCATCGTCGCCAACCGAAATATGAAATTGTGGTTTCCTGTTTGCCAACAGTAACTCGTCAATACGTTTGGTGTACGAATAGGATCGCCAGAGCGAATCACTAAACTTTCTGTTGAAAGCGAAGGCTTCGACTTTTCTTGAAGATGAGATCGCAGGTGGTAAAGGTTCGTATGCGGCCGGACTCAAAAGGATCACGCTATTAAAAAGTTCGGACCGATGTAGCGAAAATCGCAAAGCACCATAGCCACCCGCCGAATTCCCTGCCATGTTGCGGTTGCCCATTTTATGTTTGTATCCAACAGATTTTTCAAAATGAGGCAAGAATTCATCCAGGTAAAATCGCTCCATCTTTTCCTTGCTATCCACATACCACGAATTACCGGCATTAATACTAACGGCTGCCATTGGTGGGATAGCACCGTCCGCAATAAGCGAATCCAGCAAATGGGCCACGTTTCCCTCTTCTTCTTCAAACCAGTCGTGATGATCACCTCCGTGGCCATGTAGCAAGTAGATAATATCTAGCAATGGTTGATCTTCGTTATAGGAAGCAGGCAGATACATATTATACCCGATCTCCCTGTTGAGGATCACCGATTTCAGCGACTTGGTAAGGACGCTTCCCTGAGGTACATGCTCGGGCTCATTACAGCTGTATAGCAGGAGGCAAACCAATAAAGTTGAAAATATCCTCATAGAATATGATCACTCAGGCTGATAGGCAACCCGAAAATTTTTGAGATTAGATTTCACCACCGATACTCCGGTTTCCTCATTGGTGTTTACTTCAATTCCTTCTGTTGGTGAGGAGATCTTTGTCGCCCCGTCGGGAAATTGGAATTCGACCGGCCAGCTGTCTTTGGTTTGAGAGATCTCTACGGTTTGCATACCTTCTTTTTCTGAAAAGTATATGGAGATCTCATTGTCTCCAACCAGCACGTTTTCCAAAGAGGCGTTTTTCCAGGTGGATGGCATTTGCGGACGTATGGTCACTTTTTTATCGGCCGCGTTGGGTGTGATCCCGAAAAATTGCTCGACCACAGGAACTGCAAATCCGTAAACGTTCCAGGCTTGAGTTACCATGCCGTAATCCGGAGAGACTTCGTAGATGCTTCCAGGTAAGGCATAGCTGAAGGTACGGGTCATTCTTTTGAGATAATTAAGCGCCATATCGGGTCTGCCGTAGTTATTTTCGGCAACGATCTGTACGCCGGTAGGTAGGGTCATTACCGCCCCCGTATACGAAAATATCTTACTTCCTTTAAACGAGCCGTCATCAGACCCGGCCGACTCGTCCCTGTCGATCCCGGTAACGAATACCCCAAACGGATTTACGTAGTTTTCGGCAGTGGCAAGTGCTTTTTGGGCTTTGTCCGGGCTGGCAAGGCCCACCTCCATGGGAGTGTTCACTACCCAGTTATGGTGGAGTACAAAGGGCCGGGGAGTGGCCGACGGATTTTTTAAAATCGCCTCTCTCGTTTGCTTTAACTCTTCCACAGCCCTGGGTTTATTAAGGGTGTCTGCACGTACGATCGCATCATCGATAAGTTTTAGCGCCTGTTTATCGGTGCCAATGAAATCGGCGTAAGAGTTAAATTCTTCGCTCCAAAATTGGGTGTTGATCTTCGCCGCCAGTTTTTCGGCAGTCTCGTAATACTGCTGCGCCATTTGATAATCACCCAGGGCATCGGCAATGAACGAAGCATCCTTAAATGCCTTATAGGTATAGGCGGCTACGTCGATCATTTCGCTATCCAGGCCGTGAATTTCCATCATCCCGAAACCATCCGGAAATAAGTTTCCGTCGGCGTCCTTTTCGGTCATCAACCATTCCAATCCCTTTTTAATGGTGGGGTAATATTTCTGAAGAAACTCTTTCTCACCATTCCACTGGTACACTTTCCAGATCAAGCTGGCAAATTGTGGCGTTTCATTAATATTTCCGGGGTTAAAGACAGCGCCGTTGGTAGACATCTCATGAATAATACGACCGTTACCGTTAACAGCTTCAGACACGCTATCCAGCAGTTTTATAGTATTGTAGACCGGTTCCCGCTGGCCTATAGCCATATATCCTTGCAGGGCGTATTCACTATCAACTCCAAACCACCAGGGATAATCGGGGATTCCCGCACCAATACCCGATCCTATTTCAGGAACGGTGCGAACCAGCCAATCGCAATTGTATTTCACCCACTCAAATGCCTGTTCAATATCCTTGTCGGGGATGGTTAATTTAGTTCTACCAGCCAAATCCTCGTAACGCGCCTTCTTTTCTGCCAGATATTTTGGGATCCAGGTGTCGGGATCCTCCATGATATCCAGGTAATTTGCATAGATCCTTTCTTTGGCTGTATTTGATCCGTCGAGATCATAGGCGCCGGCGATAGCAAATTGAATAGTTTCTGTGGCTCCCGCATTTACACTGATGTCGTAGTTTAAGGATGCTTTAAACCCATTGCCCTCATATTCCGAACTATGTCGTTCCTTGGAGTCGCTGGGCCTGTCGGCACCAAACATAGTATACCACGAATTTAAACTATCTTTTACAACCCACACGTCAGACTCCGGATCATAATCAATATCCCGGGAATCGATCATCTTGGTTCGTTCGCCAAGCCAGGTAGGCCTTAGATCTGTTGACCCTATAAATTTTACCGTTCCTTTCTTATCTGCCTCACCATGGTTCTTTATGCTGAATTGAACGATCACTACCTCCTTCTCATCCGGAACAAATTGAAATCTTTCAACTTGCAATCCGTGGGATTGTAAATTATAGATGTGTTTATTTCCGAAGGGATAATTAATAAAACGATCTGCTTTCTCCAGAGAAACAGTTTCTCCATCCAGGATCAGGTCTAGTTGGAACCCATCCATCAACTTAATGGGATGATCCCAAATGCCACCCATTTCTCCTTTGATGTGCCAGCCAATCTCCGGGAAGGTTCCATCCTGATGCCCTACCATATAAACCCGGTCTCCGGCCGTTACATAAGGTGAACCTAAATAGGATTTCTTACCTTCAATGAACGGGCTGTCTGAAGTACTTTGTGCCAAGGAAGTTTCTTCTTTTTTTGAGGTACAGCTTACTATCAATAAGGCTGCGGTTGCGAAATGGATAAAATTTCTCATATAACGGGTATTGGAGAGGAATAAATATACCTACTTTGTCTGATTTCAGAAAAAATATATAAAATGAAAAAGCAGCCCTGAGGCTGCTTTCTCCATTAAAATTGATCGTTATTTCCCGGAGTATTTTCCCATATATCTTTTCCAGAGTTCTGTCTGATGCGTTTCCAGCGACAGCTCACGTCCGTCGATAAAGGCATGTGAAACAATATTGGTTCGCATATCCAGGGCGTCGCCCTCGCTAATAAAGAGTGTGGCGCTTTTACCTACTTCCAGGGTTCCGTATTTATTGTCTATCCCAAGGATCTTGGCGGTGTTCCCGCTAATTAGCTTCAGGGCTGTTTCTTTGTCCATTCCCTGTCCCACCAGTTGTCCGGCGTAGAAAGGTAAATTCCTGGTCTGAAAATTAGACATACTGGCATTTTGTAAACCTACCAGCAATCCGCCATCAACCAAAATCTTTGGTAACTTATACGGAAGGTCATAATCATCATCGGCTCGCATAGGCAATGAATGCGTTTGCCTTACCAGTACCGGGATATTGTGTTGTTTTAGAAAAGGGATGATCTTGTACGCTTCGTACCCACCAACGATCACAACATCTTTAACGCCTTCGCCTTTGGTGAGGGTTACTGCATCGATCATTTCTTTTTCACCCTGGGTATATATATACAACTTCTTACTCCCGTCGAACAATCCCTTCATGGCCTCGAAGCCTTCATTTTTGGATGTATTACCGGCAGCATTATAAGCTTTGGAGTTCCTAAGATATTGTTTTATCTCCTCCAGGTCCTTGCTGTAGTCCTTATTGGGTTTCCAACCCCTGGACTCTCCCAGCCACCATCTGCCTCGACTGTAACTACCGGGCCAGTTCATATGGACGCCGTCGTCTACTTTTACCGCAGCATCTTCCCAATTCCATGCGTCAAACTGCACGATGGAGGAAGTACCCGAAATTCTACCTCCCTGAGGTGTTGCCTGGCCTATCAGCACGCCATTAGGACGCATACTTTCCACGACCTTGCTCTCAGCATTATAAGCGATAAGGGATCTCACATTGGGAATAAATTCACCTATCTCATCCTCATCATTGCTGGCTCGTACCTGATTAACTTCTATTAGCCCTAACGACTTGGCCGGGGCGATAAAGCCGGGATAAACATGTTTTCCCGTGGCATCGATAACCCTACCTTTAGAAGCAGTGTCGGAGCCACCAATGGCGGTGATACTTCCGTTCTCAAAAACGATAACACTGTTATCTATAACGGTTCCGTTACCTATATGGGCTGTGGCACCTTTAATGGTTATTGCACCGCTCTGTGCCGGCGCAGGAGTTTGCTGAGCGTAGGATTGTAATCCAACACTCACAGCTATCACTATTAAAATTTGTTTTATTGCTTTCATGGTTGGATTAGTTTATGGTTTCACATTCAAATCGGATCTTTTCCTTGCCACGGGGAGCCTGGGTTTTCCCACCACCGTTTTTTTCAGCAAGCATCATATTAATAAGCTTGGCACGTTCTGCCTGAATAGCCTGTCGCTGTGCCTTGTCTTTTTCAATATCAAAATATACTGTACCGTCTATCATGGTCTTTTCGGCTTTGGCGTAGACCGACAGCGGGTGATCGGACCATAATACCAGATCGGCATCCTTTCCTTCCTTTATACTACCGGTGCGGTCGTCCAGGTGAAGCAATTTTGCCGGGTTGATGGTCACCATCTTCCAGGCTTCCTCCTCGCTCATACCTCCGTATTTAACACTTTTAGCAGCTTCCTGGTTTAATCTACGAGACATTTCCCCATCATCACTGTTTATAGCAACCGTAACTCCCTGGCTGGCCATGATAGATGCGTTATAAGGGATGGCATCGTTCACTTCGTATTTGTAAGCCCACCAGTCGCTAAAGGTAGATCCGCCCACGCCATGGTCAGCCATCTTATCGGCAACCTTATAACCCTCCAGGATGTGGGTAAAGGTGTTTACCCGAAAATTGAATTTCTCGGCTACTTTCATCAGCATATTGATCTCACTCTGTACATAAGAGTGACAGCTAATAAAACGTTCTCCGTTAAGGATCTCTGCCAGGACTTCCATCTCCTCATCATAGCGAAATGGCTGTCCGCTCTTCTTTTTTGCATCGTATTCCTTTGCCCTGTTGAAATAGTTCACATACAACTGTTCAACACCCATTCTGGTTTGTGGGAACCTGCTGAAACTTTGCCAGTTAGACTGTTTTACGTTCTCACCCAAGGCGAATTTTATGAACTTCGGACTATTATCGTAGATCAGGTTTTCTGCGTTCTCACCCCATTTAAGTTTGAGAATGGCAGAGCGCCCGCCTATCGGGTTGGCCGATCCATGTAACACCTGTATGGAGGTTACCCCACCTGCCAGGTTTCGATAGATATCTATATCCTCGGGATCGACCACATCTTCTATAGAAACCTCTGCCGAAGAATTATGCCCCGACTCGTTGATGGACAATGCCGCAATGTGCGAGTGTTCATCAATGATACCTGCCGTTAAGTGTTTCCCGGTAGCATCTACAACCGTTGCGCCGGCGGCACTTAGATTCTTTCCTACTTTACTTATTTTACCGTTCTTCACCAGTACATCCGTATTGGGAAGTACTCCGGCGGTTTCGCTGGTCCATACTGTCGCGTTCTTAAAGAGTATATTTTGAGGCTGAGGTTTACTTTTAAAACCATACCCCACATTAGGGAAGGTAACCGGCACCATCTCTACAGTGCTCTCCTTCTCTTTATGTTTCTTTTCTGAAGCCTCCGCATCCCCCGTCCTAACTGCAGTGAAGCTGGTTTCCAGGCCTGTTGGCAATACCATTTTACCGGAGAAATTATTTCCGGTATTCGGAATAATGGCCGTGGACCTGAAGGATTCTCCCTTTTCTTCATCCTTGAACGAAAGCACCACCCAATTGTCTGAATACTCAAGTTTTGCCGGGAATTTCGTCTCTCCTAATTTCACTTCCGCCTTGGGCTTTCCTGCAGCTCCGCTAATATTCAATTCGTAGGTCTTTCCTCCGGCATTTAGCGAGTACTTTCCACGAATATCCTTTTGCCCCATATCGGTTATAACGTGTTTTCTTCCCTGTACCCAGTTTTCGTACATGGTTGTCTCACCGTCGAAAACATCTCCCGAAGTGATCAGGAAATTGGCATATCGTCCGGGTTGTAAGCTTCCTAATTTATCACTTTTGCCCAGTAATTGCGCAGGGATAGTGGTGAGGGCTTTGAGGGCCTGGGTCTTATCGAAGCCATACTCGAAGGCCTTCTTCATTTTTCCTTGTAATTCGGAAGGAGATTTCAATTCGTGGGTAGTAAGTGCAAAGGTCACACCCTTATCTGAAAGCGCTTTCGGGTTCACCGGCGCCTGGTTCCAGTTGCGCATATCTTCCAAGGAGATGTATTTGGCAGCGAAAGGATCGCTTACATCATAAGCATCGGGAAAATTAAGCGGAATGATATATTGTGCATTTGTGGCCTTGATCTCATCGATCAATTCGTATTCGTCCCCACCGCCTACAATAATATAGTTGAGGTTAAATTGATCGCTGATCTTGTCTGCACGAAGATCGTTAGATTTATTACCGGCTTCTATGATTGCAGGGAGTCCTTTGTTTGCCAGAAGCGCATCCAAAGAGCGATCCTTTGTATTGGTGTTGCCTTTGGCATACCAATCCAGATCCCAATGTAGTTGCCTAAGCAAGGCCATGGATCCCATGAGGGAAGAAGGATAGGATTGCCTGCTGGTCACACTCTTACTGAAAGAAAAGAATTGTGCCGAAGCATCGTCCAGAATTCTCGTTGCTGCATCGTCCTCGTCATTAAGCGCCACCAGCACTCCGGTTCCTCGTGCAATACCGTCCATTATATGAGTATTCACAACCCCAAAACCGGCCTTCCTGAAATCGGAAGCTTTTTTCTTATCATACTCGAATTTCGCAATTGCCTTATTCTCGGGCATGATATGGTCGTTCCAGTAAAATCCTTTTCTAGATGCCTCATATTGAGGCGACCTTCCTTGTCCCTGTGCCCGTTTGGGCTTCTCCACACCAAAACCGGTATACGGATCGATGAAGGATGGGTAAATATGTTTGCCCTCCAGATCGATCACTATCGTATTTTTTGGGATGGTAACAGATTTGCCGGACGCCACTACTTTTCCATCGCGGATAAGTAGGGTTCCATTTTCAACAATTTGTGTGGGAGTGATGTAAATTTTGGCATTGGTAAAAGCCGTGTAATTGGTATTTTTTTCTTTAACCCCGTCGTTCTTCGGAAAATAATCCTGCGCGAAAGCAAAGGAAAAGCTAAAAAACACCACTACAACTAGTGCGAGTTTTTTCATTTGGTTGTTTTTTAAAAAAGAATCTAAATATAAGGAAGGTGAAAGGAAGATGTAAATTCTTAACCTTCCTTTAACAGCACAAATAATTTTAAAATGGTTTGTCTTCAAAATAATTAACCACAAGGGCAACCATATAGCTATAGCTCATGATCCCCCTGGACTGGTTATTTGCTTTCAGAAACTGATCCCAAAAACCTTTGGAGAAGTCCTCAAACGGATTCTTATATTTTTCCCAGAAGTCTCGCATTTCCTTGTAGCTTGCCAGGATCCCCGGATTGATGGTTTTAAGTAGCTCATGGTAGGTGTCCATATCCCTTCTGGCAATCTCGTTAACACAGTACCGCAAAGCAAAAATATAGCCACTATACTGTATGTACGGATCGCTGTTGTTGATGGTTGCCAGCGTAGCAATGAAATTAGCTTCGTTCTCGGCGGCAAATCCTATTTGATGTGCCTCCTCATGACAACTTACCACCGGGAACTTATAGGTTTTGATCAAATTATTTACCTGGGCTTCCCCTGAGAACGGATTGTAATACCCGCTATAACCCATATAGGTGAGGCCAAGGCTCCAGCCACTTTTCTTTATGCTTTTTGGGCTATAGGCCAGGTCGGGATATTCCTCGGCCAGCCTGATAAAACCATCCAAAGACTTCTTAAAGACCTCCCGCTGGGTATAGGGCAGATCGATCTTCACGCTGTCTGGATAACCAAGTTGCCTATGGAGCTCATTGGACTTTGCGATTAATCGTTTGGTGGTACTTACTAGTTCTTCGGTGGTGTAGTCGCGGTCCAGTTCCAGGGTTTGATGCAGGGGAACGCGATAATAATTCAGGCCCCAAAGCAGATGAAAAACAAAATAAACCAAGGAGACCGTTGCTACTATATCAATAAAGAATCGCACGGCTTCGTATTTAAGGCGCCTTACATTTTTGTATAACCACCTTATGGCGAGGATCGCAATAAGTAAGTAGAACAGATCGCCTACCGAAAAGGGGACCCATCCAAATACATAGCGAGATATTTTGGAGATGACCGGGTAAAGACCCTGACTGTAATACGTTTCGACAAAATGCGGGAAGTTTTTCAGTATCTGCAAAAGAAGAACCTGAACGGGAAGTAGCAGGGCAAGGATGAGGCGCGTTCTTTTTCGGTGCATATTTCAAACTTACAAAGAATTCTCTTATCAATAATTTTTTAGCACTAGGCGAATAGTTTAATTTTGTGCTTTAATTCTGAAATCTATGAACGAAGCCATTCGAAATCTCGAACCCAAAGCAGTCTGGAAAAATTTCGCCGATCTGAATGCCGTACCACGGCCTTCAAAAAAAGAAGAGCGCGTGATCGCCTTCATGAAGAAATTTGGTGAAGACCTGGGACTGGAGACAATAGTTGATCATATTGGAAATGTCATCATACGGAAACCAGCCACCCCCGGCATGGAGAACCGCAAGGCAATAGTGATGCAGTCGCACCTGGACATGGTGCATCAGAAGAACAACGATACGCAATTCGATTTCGATACTCAGGGAATAGAAATGTACGTAGACGGCGATTGGGTAAGGGCTAAGGGAACTACCCTTGGTGCCGATAATGGCCTGGGAGTAGCCACCATCATGGCAATTCTTGAAAGCGATACTATCCCTCACCCGGACCTGGAGGCACTTTTCACTATAGACGAAGAAACCGGGATGACCGGAGCCATGGAATTAAAAGGAGGTATGCTAAAAGGAGAGATCCTGCTTAACCTGGACACCGAGGAAGACGATGAGATCGGGGTAGGTTGTGCAGGTGGTGTGGATGTGACGGCCATGGGAGAGTATAAGGAAGAAGAAGTCCCTTCGACTTTTAAAGCCTATAAGATCACCGTAAAAGGCTTGCAGGGCGGACATAGTGGCATGGATATAATAAAAGGGTTGGGGAACGCCAATAAAATGATGAACAGGCTGTTGTATGCCACTTTAGATCTCATGGAAATTGCGGAGATCCGCGGAGGTAGCCTTCGGAATGCCATCCCTCGCGAAAGTGTGGCAACGGTGGTTGTGGATCCTGCTTCAGACGAAGATTTTAAGGAAGCATTCGATGGTATGAGCAAGGCAATTTCCGATGAATACAAACTACTCGAACCCGAATTATCCATCGCGGCTGTAGAAACTGCAGTTCCCGGTTTAAGGATGAATTCTGAAGCAAAAAAGAAATTGGTACATGCCTTACAAGCTGCTCATAACGGAGTGTACAGGATGAGTCCTGCCATAGAAGACCTTGTAGAAACCTCTAATAATATTGCAAAAGTGGCGGTTCATGAAGGGCAGATCAAGATAGAATGTCTTACCCGGTCTTCGGTAGAATCTTCTAAAGCAGATCTGGCCAATACCTTAAAAAGCACGTTCACTCTGGCAGGATACAAAGTAACCTTTACGGGAGATTACCCGGGATGGGCACCCAACATGGATAGCCCGATCCTAAAGGTTCTTGACGGTCTTTACACAAAGATGAATGGCGAAAAAGCCAATGTCGCGGCTTGCCATGCTGGGCTGGAATGTGGTATTCTGGGACAGAATTATCCGGGTATGGATATGATTTCCTTCGGGCCAACGATCAAAGGGGCACATTCCCCCGATGAGCGAGCCAGCATTTCTTCCATGCAAAAATTCTGGGAATTCGTGAAGGAGATCCTCGCAAATATTCCTGAAAAAACTGCATAAAAAAAGCCCGATCGAATCGGGCTTTTTCTTTATTATTCTCCTGTTGGAATTTCCAAAAATTCCACTTCGAAGATAAGGTCTGTATTTGGCGGGATATATGGCCTGTTTCCTGCTTCTCCATATCCTAAGTGAGAAGGAATGAAGATGGTCATTTTATCGCCAACACGCATTAT
>CAJQNO010000213.1 GCA_905479745.1 uncultured Flavobacteriaceae bacterium
TAGGTATTGTCAAAATCGAGGGATTGACGGTCTTGCGAGAAAAGTCTTGACGAGAGTAACCTGATTATTGGTCAAGAGGCAATCGGCATATAGAGGGCAAGAACTCTACTTACTGCTCAGTTACGGAACAGGAGAAACTTCTTATGTGGTGTTAAGGAAGAACGGCATAACCTCGAATGAGTAAGCCTAAGAGTACCAATACACAAAAGGAGTGGCGGACTAACCCGTAGTAGCGAAAAGTATCCAAGAGATGTCTTTGGAAACATAGACGTAGCGAAGGGGTTAGCATACGCTTATGGTAGGCGATTTTGCCAACTTACCGTTTAGGTAAGGATGAGCTTGTGTACTGCCAGACAATGCAAATTGTGCGTATGAAGAGCCGTATGATGGGAGACTGTCACGTACGGTTCTGTGAGAGGTTTAGGGGTGCAATTCCCCTTTACCTACTCGACTTTTTAATTCCCATTCAGCTGTTTTTCATATTCTTCCGCATCGTACGTTCCGATTGATTTTTGAACCAGTCCTTGGTCATTCATAGTCCATTCTTCAAATCCGCTGAAGTCAACTTTATTTCCGGTTCCGTTTGGTCCAGAATTAGTTCCTTTAAAAGTCCAGTAATATCGATAAGTCCCATTTACCTTTGTCAGACTGTCCATCGTTAATTCCAAATCAGGAAATGCATCCATATAGGATTTAGCAGTTTCAGCTAATTGTTTTCTTCCGACTGCTGGTGTTCCGTTATTAACAGTTAAAGTTCCGTCCTCTGCATAAAATGAAGCCATTTTTTCTGGCACTTTACTGTTCCAAGCGTCAGTATATTTTTGTCCGAATTCGACCATTTTATCCAATTCCGACTTATCAGATTTACATCCTGTCATTATGATTAATATTGTTAAAAATGTTACTAAAAATGTACCATTGTTTTTCATAAAATACTGTTGTTCAAATTGCACACAACGTTCCTGTATAACGCAAGTGGCGGTTGGCGGCTTTGCGCTGGCTATGCAGGCCATGCGATTAGTAGGGGCCGGACGGCGTGAACGGGAGTCTGGCAGGGCCGCTAGGTTGTTTTATTTAGTTAAAGATATCAATTTTATAGATGCAAATCGTCAAACCACCTATAAACACTGCCATTTGCGGTATGCGTTTCATTTAGTGCTATTCTGCTTTTTTCTTTTAGTTAACTGCCTTAATGCTACTAAGTGTGCGAACAAAACTAACGGAACTATTACAGACGGTAATAAATTGAACGGGAAATACAACACGGCTACGTTAGGCTGTTCAAATGCCAATTTCTGAAAAGGTGATGGAAAGGCAAAAACGGCAGTTATCACAACATTTAAAAGGAGTAAGAGACATATGATATTCCACAGCAGTAATAGTTTTTTGTTTTGTTTAATGGATCTGTAAGCAAAATAAGCCACAACCGGAGCAGTAACGCCCGAAAACAAATCAAAATTTGTCCCTTCAAAAGTCATATAAACAGATACAACTCCTTGATAAAAAAGTAATACTAGTACGATCTCTACTGGTATGCGAATACTGTGGAAATATGTCAGGGTTTTCAGGTTAATCTGGTCAATAAATATCCTTCCTTTAGCTGTCAAAAAGGTTATTCCAATCATTATTAAAGTGGGAAAAACACCAAACAGCATTATCCTTGGAGGTATAACTTCAGTGTATTGGTAAATGTCACTAAGGCCCAGAAATGTTTGTATTAATGTCCAACAGATCGCAACTATTAGAAAGGTTTTGGATTTTGATGCGTAGTAGAACCAAACTATAGTTCCTATTAATGTTAGTCCAAACAGAAGACTAATATATATTGGTAAATCTTCCATGGTCGATATGGTTTATATTTAATTTTCACTTATATGCCGTGTAATAGGTAATAACCCAAAGCCACACGGCCGTTTTGTTCTTACAACCAATAAATACTCACCTCCCCCACCATCAACTTCAGCCTTCTTTATCGATCGGGCAAAGCATTAAATTCCTCCCGCTTGGTTTGCATCCAATGTTGCATGGCCTTAGAATCCGCACTTTCCATCAATGCCCGCATCTTATTCATGGCTTCCAGATGAGCTGCATCTTTCTTCCTAAACATCTCCATGCCATGCTGCTTGCTTTGTTCAGATATTTCTTCAAATGTATCGGCATGAAATTCCTTATCACAGGCTCCGCCCAGCTGTCTGCAAGTCATTGTTTTCATAATATGCTGTTTTTAATACGCTATCGAAGACTTCAACTTTCCCGGGTTTGCTTTTCTTATTTCATTCGGCCAGCATAGCTCACTTTTGTTATTCTCACCATCCTCCCAAGTGTAGACTTCTGGCAACCTCCCCACATTTCCGAAGAAAAACCTTTAAAACTTCCCTTCGTAATGAATTGAAAAATCGCCGCCTTTCCTATCCGTCACCGGTGTATATTGCAGGTCTAGTTCTATGTTCATCCCGTTCTTAATGGCTAACTGGATCTCTTCGGCTACCTTCTTTAGATCTTTATCAAAATAGTGTAAGGTAGGAGTATTAGAAAATGCTCTGGGCCGTCTGCTTGGCGATTTTACCGCAACGGCCTTGTACCCGTGATAGTTCAAAAAATTCTTCATCAGGTTCTTGGCCTCCTCGTCGAGCGGGCGCCACGAATTAACACGTATGGTATATTGGGAGTTTTCTTTTAATTTCCTGGGATCCTGGTAATCGTAGCCAATTTCCAACGCCTCGTCCTTCCACTTATATCCCATATAAAAGGGTAACACTTTTTCGATCTTCACTCCCTTTGACCTTAGTTTCTCCAAAACTTCCTTCTTGCGTTCGGGTTTTACCTTGTTGCCATAATAAAGCGTATTAGACCGAGCACCAAGGTTGGTAGTGGGTTCTTTTATATTAAGTTTATAGCCCTTCGCATTCAACTCACGTATGGCTTTTACGATCGCATCCCCGTCTGCTCGTCGCTGATAGTATCGCACTATGGTGCTGTCTGATGAAAAGCCGTCTATGGCGATCATCTTATTTTCCAGATCCTTGATGATCTTTAGTACTTCTTTATCATTGGTGGAGGATTTCAACGTATCCAGTAAATTTCTAATTTGCACAGTTTCCACATTGATCTCTCGCTTTTTAATACTGTCGTTCTTTTTTATAGAATCCAGCTTATTCACAACCATATCCTTTTTTACAACTTCCTGCCGGGTATCAGCAACAACCTTGGTTTCCCTGCTATAGGCCCAGTATATCAAGGCGAAGATGAGCAAGGTAAGTCCAAGAGCGATCACATAGTAGATCTTCGACCTACGATCCTTGGTTTCTATATCTTTTATTTTTTTCTGAAAATCACTCATCGTAACCTATATCGTTATTATTCGTTCAAATTCGTCGTTCAGATTGTCTATATCACCATCGGTGATGGAAGCCAACGCCCGAAGGAACCGCTTCCGTTTTAATTTGAACAATGTTAGCAACTCGATCCTCTTTTTATTCTTTTCGATCTCCTTAAACGGTAAGGCTATCAATCCCGAAGGGAGCAGTCCCCCAAGGGCTGTCAACGTTTCCTTACTTATAAAATAGGTGCCCACCGAAATACCAATGGCAACCACAACACACACCACGATAAGCCGCTTGTAGAACCGCACTTTATCGGCTCGTTGTTTTTGTACGAGGTCGATCTCTTCCTGACTCACAAGCTTCTCTTCTATTCCGCCGCTATTTACCACCTCTGGGCCTGTGGTAACCGGTCCCTCTGGGGGTATTTTATCCGAGTTATCCAAAAATCTCGGGATCAGCTCATCGTCGAAATCGCGCAGCGAGATCATATCCAACGCCACCTTAAAGGAGTCTTTTATCGACTTCCCGTTAAAAAGGGCATTGTAAAAACTGGTGGAAAACAATATGGCCGTATCGTTTGGGATCTCTTCCCGCATCCCAATAACGTAAGGGATGTCGTCACTTATTTCTTCGATGTGCGCCAGGCTATGGCACGAATTGAGGAATAGACATTCTATATGGTTCAGGAAGTTTGCGAGTAAATTGGATAGCTTGGCGATAGAGATCTCTTCTTTGTAGCCGTCCTCCCCTTCTATGAACAGCTTCTCATCGCTGCTTCCATGGCCGGAGATATGCAGAATATTCGGACTTAAAGAAAGTAAGTAGTTTAGCAGGGCTTTGGTGGTAACCGCTCCCCTGGTCTCGAAAACAAAGTTGTTTCTGTGTTCACATCGTTCCAGCACCTCCCTAATACTGTTCTCCTCGTTCTCCAGCCGCAGGTCTGCCGTATCGATAGGATTTGCCTTTATAAACAATATCTTCTTCACGTTCTATGGGTTTACAGTTTTATATTTATGCTGTTTGGCGCTAATTCTATTTCCCCGTCCGAACGCACATTAACGTCCTTAAGGATCAACCGCTCCGGTCGCTCATCTGTGTAGGCTTCTTCCGCCGGAGCAAATACCAGCTCGCCAAGTTTTTCTATCAACCCTACACTTACCTGGTAGGTTTCCGCATCTTTAAAATTGAGAAAGGCATCCTTCAGTACTACTTCCGGCCCCCCGCGTACCGTGGGTTTTACAATACGTCGCTTTTTCAATAATCCTAACTGACTCGTTAAGAAAGCCGTCCTGTGCAGTACATCATCCTTTAAGTAATATACCACTTTCCAAAACAAATACGGTAATTGTATGGTGCTTCCCTTTACTTCGGTGACAAACTCGGGGTCGTGGTCCTGGAAAACGGGCCCCGTGAAAAGAATGATCTTCCGCTGGCCTTCCACCACTTCCTGGTGCAGGATATAATCCTCGATCTTCCGCCATATTCCCCTGTTTAATCGATCTACCTGTGGCATGGCATTGGTGAAGTAAAAAGTAGACTCGGCAGCATCTCTCGCCTTCTCATCGGTATCTCCCCATTGCACGTCCTCCCGCTTGGTGAGATGACCCTTGTCGAAATCACTTTTTTTAGCCGAATACAACTCGCTGCCCAACTGAAATTCTCCCGGAATCCGTTTGTCTTTTTTCCAGGCATCTCCGCCTCCACCAAATAGTTCCTTTCTGGTGATCTTCTTAAAAAGATTACCATCAATATTGGCGGCCGTATAATACGGGAAAAATCGCAATGGGTTGTGTAAAAGACTATAATTTGTATAATCCAGGAAGAAATCTTCCAGCTGCAGGCCTGCTTCACAAAAGCCATCCTGCTCCTGTTTCGAAATGGAGGGGGGTGCTACTTCTGCAACTTCCAAAAAATGAGTAACGTACGACATTCGGTTGTAAAATGATCCGTCTTTAATGGGGGAAGTGCTATCTCAGCTTTTATAAAGATATGCTATTTTTTTATATCTGTATGAAAATGTGAAGGTTAGTTCATTCGTTCTTAGATCGGGACAGTATCCGGCCCTATACGAAGTGGATTCTTTCAAATGTGTTTTTCACACTCGATCTCCTTATCACAGCTTGTCGTATTGTCTTACTAGCTGTAAAAGGTCTTGTTCTCTTGTATGCTTAAGTTGGTTGGCTTCCATGTATTTTTTCACGGCTTCTTCCTTGCCTTTAAACAGGGAATAAAATAATTTCTTTTTCTTCGGAACCTCATAGAGCTTGTCTCCTATTTTCAGAAAATAGACATCACGAAGGCGTTTAAAACTGGCCGCTGTGGCAGTCACGAAACTACTTTTGGGCTTTTCGGCTTGCACAAAAACCACTTTCTCCTTCTTTAAAAGCGTACAAGCCTGTTTATCGTCTTCTGAAAGGATGACAAAAAAGGATAACACTCCCTCATATTCAAAGGCACGATACTTTTTATCCTTAAGCACCACATAGAGGAAATCGGGTTGTTTCTTTAACAGATAATAGTCTACTCCATCCTCTAATAGAGAGACTTCCATATCATCGGTATATGCATTATATCGCACCAGGGCGGTGGTGATATAGGTCATATCGGCTGTATAGAGCTTCCCAAGAGGTAGATTCTGGTCGGCGCCGGAGAAATTATCGATATAGGGTGACCCTTCTATCTCTTCGTAAGTAAGCGCCCCTCTTTTCGCATAATTGATGTCTAATAATTGCAGCTGATTAAGTACATTGTTATTAGAACCTGTAGATACTCCTATGGGGTTGCCATTACCCGTCTGTCCTATAGCGGGTACGAATAAAAACCAAAATACAATAATGATAAGTGTTCTTTTCATAAAGGGCTGCTAAGCAAGGAAATAACCATTAAATGTAAAGAAAATTCTAAAAATTAGGATGTAAAGACCTTTGTGAAGGTTGTTCCCATCTCCTGTACTGGTAATTGTATAGTAACAGGTAAATGGTTTCTGAAGGTCTTGGAGCTAATCCGGATATGATTATTTCAACGAGCGCACTAACTGGTCGATGTCTACCTGCTGTTGCTCCCCGCTCTTCATATTTTTAAGGGTGTAGGTCCCGGATTCCATTTCGCTCACCCCGGTAAGCACCACATATGGGATGTCGCGTTTGTCGGCATAACTCATTTGTTTGCCCATTTTTACAGGATCTGGGTACAGGTCGACAGAGATCCCCTCATCGCGTAATGCACTCACGGCTCGCATGGCATACCTGGCTTCGGCTTCGCCGAAATTTACAAACAAAGCCCTGGTTCCTTCCAGAACGGTTTTAGGGAACAGCCCTAATTCTTCCATCACGAGATAGATACGGTCCAATCCGAATGAAATTCCTACCCCGCTAATGTCTTTAAGTCCGAAAATACCGGTAAGGTCGTCATAGCGACCGCCGCCACCTATACTTCCCATCTTTACCTCTTCCGGGGCCGATACTTCAAAAATTGCTCCCGTGTAATAATTAAGTCCGCGGGCCAGGGTAACGTCTATTTCGAGGGTGGCCGATTTCAATTCGAGTTCGGCTATGGTTTCAACTATGAATTCCATTTCGTCTATCCCCTGCAGCCCGGTTTCGGAAGTAGCCAGCAGCTCTCTCAGGGTTTTTATTTTTTCTGAAACTGTCCCGGTTATATGGAACAAGGGTTCGAGCTTAGCGATAGCAGCTTCAGAAATTCCCTTTTCACGCATCTCAGTTTTTACCTTCTCCTCTCCTATCTTGTCCAGTTTATCCAGCGCTACGGTAAAATCTATTAGTTTATCCTCCGCCCCGATCACTTCAGCGATCCCCGAAAGCAACTTCCGGTTGTTCATTTTAATCACCGTATTCCGAAGGTTTAAATGGGTAAAGACCGAATCGTAAAGCTGCACAAATTCCACTTCCTGCCACAGCGACCTGCTCCCTACTACATCGGCATCGCATTGATAAAACTCTCTGAATCGCCCTTTCTGTGGCCGATCCGCCCGCCAAACGGGTTGTATCTGGTAACGTTTAAAGGGAAAGGTGATCTCGTTCTGATGCTGCACCACATAACGTGCAAATGGAACAGTTAGGTCGTAACGCAAGGCTTTTTCGGAGATCTGCCCGGTTAGTGCAGCACTGTCTTGTGCTTTCAGCGCATCAGTATCTGCTTTTCGCAGGTAATCTCCGCTATTGAGTATCTTGAAAATAAGTCGGTCTCCTTCTTCTCCGTACTTTCCCATCAGCGTTTCACTGTTCTCGAAAGAAGGGGTTTCTATAGGTTGAAAGCCAAATCGTCCGAAATCCCTCTGTATCACATCGATGATATAGTTGCGTTTTACAACTTCACTCGGACTAAAATCGCGGGTTCCTTTCGGTATGGAGGGTTTGGTAGACACAGACGGCTATGTTATATGTTATGTGTGATGGTAAATTGGCAATAACTGCTGCAAATATCTTAAAATTAATGGTAACTTTATAAGCGGTTTTTAGTCTAATTACAAACCACAACAGCAAAAGCATGTTTTCACTCTTCAGGGAAAATGTAAGGATCGCTCTCGATTCTATTAAGAGTCAGCTACTTCGAACCATTCTCACCATTATAATCATTGGTATAGGTATCTGGGCCCTGGTGGGGATCCTTAGCGCTGTGAAAGCACTGGAGAATACCATTTCCAGCGATTTTGCCTCTATGGGTGCCAATACCTTTAATATTCAGCGGTACGAATTTGGGGTTACGGTACAACGTGGAAACCAGGGGGAAACCCAGAAGATAAATCCCATCATTAGTTATAATGATACTAAAGAATTTGTAGACAGATATAATTTCCCCTATGCACAAACCTCAATTTCCTTTCGTGGAACAGGTTCGGCAGAAATAAAATATGGTAACGAAAAGACCGATCCGGATATCCAGGTCTACGGCGTAAATGAACACTACCTGGAAAACACCGGTACCGACGTAGCCAGGGGACGTGCGTTCACATTCTTCGATATTGAGAATAACAACAAGGTCTGCCTCATTGGTTCCGATTTTGAAAAAGGGCTGTTTAAAAACGACGACCCTATCAACAAGACCGTGAGCATTCGCGGGGTGAAATTCAAGGTCATCGGGATATTGGAATCTAAAGGATCTACCTTTGGTAATAATCAGGACCTGAAAGTTCTCATCCCTATTAAAATAGCGCGTAGCATCTTCACCCAGCCTAATATCAACTATACCATTAGTGTTAAGGTAGACGATAAGGCTATGATGGCCGGGGCGCAGGACGATGCCATCGTTACCTTCAGGAATATTCGCGGACTCAACCCTATTGAAGAGAATAACTTTGGTATTGAGCGTAGCGACGACCTTATTAACCGTATCACACAGATCACAGGGGTACTTTCGTTGGCAGCCTGGATCATTAGTATTATAACCATCTTAGGTTCTTCCATTGCCTTAATGAATATCATGCTGGTGTCTGTAACCGAACGCACAAGAGAGATAGGAGTACGAAAGGCCATGGGTGCTAAAAGAGGAACCATTGCCACCCAGTTTTTTATGGAAACCATAGTGATAGGGCAATTAGGTAGTATCCTGGGTATTATCTTAGGCCTGGGCACAGGACTGGCGTTTGCGGCTATATTCGACTTTAAATTCTCGCCGCCCTGGATGGCTATGATAGGGGCCACCATTATCTCCTTTGGCACAGCTCTGCTCGCAGGACTATATCCTGCTACCAAAGCTGCTCGCCTCGACCCTATTGAAAGTCTTCGGTACGAATAAGCGAATTGAGGTGTTAAAATGACATTTGGGAGAATGTAGTTGTAAAGAGAACCACTTTTATTCTCCCTCCGAATTCAGTACTTCTTCAAAATACCGGTACCACTCACCTTTACTAATATTGCTGCCCATCATGATGAGTTTGAAGATCTCGGCCTCTTTATCTTCTGTAAAGGCACGGCTAGCTTCGTAGAAATCTACCTCATCATTCAGGAAGTTCTTCAGCAGCCATTGAAAGCCTTCGTTGGTAGTGATATCACGCGAGGGATCATCTACCTTGATGCCGATAAGCTTCATTTCGGTAGGTTCTATCTTAAACAGGAATAATTGCTGAGCATCGATCTTTTCGAGATATTCGGCATTACGCAGCACACCCTCCCACACCAGATCGCTAAAAACGTCGAGTTCCTCCTCGGCCACCTGGGGTTTGTCCTTCTTGAGTTGCTCCCATTCGTCTGCCGTGATAGACTGCGTAGCGAGAAAACGTGCAAATTCTTCGTGCAGTTCTTCTAGTTGTTCTTTTGTTAGCCTTATGTATTTCATAAAAAAAATGCGCTCCTGTATGGAGCGCAAATTTAATGTTTAACCATCGACGATCAACTAAATGATCACCTATTTGTTATTTTGCTTCTGCTACTACGTCGAAGGAGAAGTTGGAAACAACATCCCTGTGAAAACGAATAGAAGCCTCGTAGTTACCGGTTCTCTTAATGGAACCCCCGGCAATGGAAATATATTTCTTTTCGATGGTCACGCCTTCTTTTTCAAGAGCTTCTGCAAGATCGGCATTGGTTACAGATCCGAAGAGTTTATCCCCTTCTCCTGCCTTAGCAGCGATCTTTAATTCAATGTCGTTTAATTTGTCTGCCTCCTTTTGTGCGTCTTCAATAACTTTTTGCTCTTTAAAAGCACGTTGTTTTAAAGTCTCTGCCAATACTTTCTTTGCAGAAGGCGTCGCCAGAACCGCATATCCCTGAGGGATAAGGTAATTTCTTCCGTATCCGTTCTTTACTGTAACCAGGTCATCAGTAAATCCAAGATTCTCTACGTCTTTTTTAAGTATAAGTTCCATAATCCTGTCTGCTTTTTATTTTAATAAATCGGCCACATACGGCATTAAGGCCAGGTGACGCGCTCTTTTTACAGCCACGGCAACCTTACGCTGATACTTTAGCGAAGTTCCTGTTAGCCTGCGAGGTAAGATCTTACCTTGCTCGTTCACAAATTTCAGAAGGAAATCAGGATCTTTGTAGTCTACGTACTTGATACCCGACTTTTTAAAGCGACAATACTTCTTCGCTTTAGTGGTCTCTATATTAAGGGGAGTAAGATATCTTATCTCTCCGTCTTTTTTTCCTTTAGCTTGTTGTTGTAATGTAGCCATAATTATGCGTTTTGCTTGTTACGGGTTCTTCTTTTCTCAGCCCATGCGATGGCATGTTTATCAAGCTTTACGGTTAAGTAACGCATGATACGCTCGTCTCTACGGAATGCTAGTTCCATTTCGTTGATGGCATCGCCTTCAACGGTGTACTCGAACAAGTGGTAAAAACCACTTTTCTTGTGTTGGATCGGGTAGGCCAGCTTTTTCAGCCCCCAATCTTCTTTCGATATCATCTTAGCACCTCTAGAAACAAGAATATCTTCGTATTTCTTAACTGTTTCCTTTATCTGCTCTTCAGATAAAACGGGATTTAAGATGAAAACAGTTTCATAATGATTCATAAATAGTACTTTATGTGTTTACTACTCTCAGCGCTTTGCCAAGAGCGTGCAAAAATACTATTTTATTTATAATTATCAAAGATTGAAGGGATTATCTACACAGGTGAAAAAGCAAAGATTTTTCTTACAGAAAATGATGAAACGGACAATATTAACGACAAAAGTTAAAAAAACTTGCAGTTCATCGATTTTTTAGTTATCATTGCCTTAAAGAAAACAGTGTTACAGTGGACAAACCAATCCTAAAATGTGCTATTGTTGATGATTCTACTTTGCAACGACTATCCATCGTTAAGCTCATAGAGAATCATCCGTCGTTAGACCTTGTAGCCGAGTACAATAACGCCATTGAGGCGAAAATGGGGCTTGCTACAACTAATATCGACCTTATCTTTTTAGATATCGAGATGCCGATCCTTTCTGGTTTCGATCTCCTCGATGATCTTACCCATAAACCACAGATCATCTTTGTTACGGGTAAAACCAAATACGCCTTCAAGGCTTTCGATTACGATGCCGTGGATTACCTTCGGAAACCGATCTCCAAAGACCGTTTCCTGAATGCCGTTCATAAGGCGATCACCAACTACAAACTTAAGAACGATGAAGGCTTCGACGAAGAAGACTTTATCTTCGTGAAGAGTAACCTTAAAAAACGTAAGGTCTTTCTCAACGAACTACGCTATATCGAGGCGCTGGGAGACTACGTAAAACTGGTTACAGAGCATGACGCCCTGGTGGTTCTTTCTACCATGAAGGCCTTCGAAGCCCTGTTGCCAAGCGATCGCTTCCTTCGTATCCATAAATCCTATATAGTAAACCTGGATAAGGTGGAACGTTACAACAGCAAGGTGATCGAACTGGACCAGGAACAACTGCCTTTAAGCAGGAACCGCAAAGCCGAACTGGCCGAAGCCCTGGCAGCCACCATGCGTAACTAATAATTATCTACATCTATACTTAACTTAACGGTAGAGAATTCCTTCACCGAGTTGAAACTGCGTACCGCTTTTTCAATAAAGATCTTTGTTTTCGCTACAGATTGCTGCCTGGGGATCTTAACCAGCAGGTTTGTGATGAATAAATTGCGTATTCTGCCAACTGGCGGTGCCTCAGGCCCTAATACATGTTCCTTTAGTTTTGTTTGAAGCAGCGCCGCAAACCATACAGCCGATTTTTGCATTTTGTTGTAATTCCGGTCGCGTAAAGTGATCTTTATCGTGCGGTAATACGGGGGATATTTGTACTGGTAGCGCTGTTCGGTCTCATCTTTATACATCCCCTCATAATCGTTCACACTTAACTGTTGTAATATGGTATGATACGGATTGTACGTTTGTATGAGCACTTTTCCTCTTTTCTCGGTGCGGCCCGCCCGGCCGGCTACCTGCTGTAGTAACTGAAAACTGCGTTCATGAGCCCTGAAATCAGGAAAATTTAGCAAATTATCAGCGTTCATCACCCCTACCAGCCCAATATTCCTGAAATCCAGTCCTTTGGCCAGCATCTGGGTGCCCACTATGATATCGATCTCCCGATTCTCTATAGCATCTATCAGCTTGGAATGGGCGTGCTTTCGCCTGGTGGTATCCTGGTCCATGCGCCCTACCTCGTGATCGGGGAACAAACTTCGTACTTCGGTTTCTATCTGCTCTGTCCCAAATCCTTTTGTGTCAAGGGTTTCACTTCCGCAGGCCATACAACTTACTAGCATCGCCATATGATAACCACAGTAATGGCATCGTAGTTCATTCTTATACTGGTGATAGGTTAAACTCACATCACAATTAGGACATTGAGGCGCTGTTCCGCAGGTAGTGCACTCAACAAAAGGCGAAAAACCCCGGCGGTTCTGAAACAGGATCACCTGGTCGCCACTTTCCAGCACTTCCTTCATCTCCTCTAACAAACGGTCGCTAAAATGGCCATTCATTTGTTTTTTCCTGTGCTTTTCTTTTATATCGACCAGCTCTATATCGGGCATTAACACATTCCCATATCTTTGAGTAAGTTGTACCAGTCCATATTTTCCTGCCTTGGCATTGTAATAACTTTCCAGTGATGGCGTGGCCGAACCTAGCAAGGTTTTGGCTCCGTGCAGATTTCCCAAAACCACAGCTGCATCCCTGGCGTGATAACGCGGTGCAGGGCTAAATTGCTTATAACTGGTTTCGTGGGCCTCGTCGACGATGATGAGTCCGAGTTTGCTAAATGGCAGAAAGAGCGACGAACGCGCCCCGATAATGATCTGGGCCTTAGGTTTGTTCCGGAGCACATTATGCCACACTTCCACACGCTCATTCAGGGTGTATTTAGAATGGTACACCGAAATATTTTCACCAAAATATTCCTGCAGCCTGCTTATTAATTGGGTGGTTAACGCGATCTCCGGCAACATATAGAGTACCTGTTTCCCCATTTTCAACATATCCGATATCAGGTCTACGTAGATCTCTGTCTTCCCACTGGAAGTTACCCCATGCAGTAAGGTCACATCCTGTTGTGTAAAACTTTCTTTTATTTCTGAAAGGGCCTTTTCCTGGGCCTCATTGAGTTGTTTCGTTTCCGAACCTTCCGGCCCGGCATAGTTCACCCGGTCGCGATGGATGTAATACTCTTCCAGGATTCCTTTATCGATCAGCGTTTTTAATGTAGCTGCATTCGAATTGCTTCTTTTCTGAAGTAGTACCGAACTCACCGGTTTCTTCTCCCCGGCGTTCAGCATAAAAAGGGTCATGAGCACCTCCTTTTGTTTGGGCGCTCTGCCTAGCGAATCCAGTAATTCCTGTAAGTTCGCTTCCGAAGAAAATTCTCTGGCAAGCCGCACATAACGTACCAACCTGGGGGTATACTTTTCCACGACCGCCTCCTCTACTTCAACAATTCCTTTTAACATTAATTGCTGAATTACCTTCACCACATTTCGCTTGTCTAAAATTGACCGCACATCGTTAATATGAAGACTGGACTGATGCTGCAGGGCTTCATACACCAGGAATTCCTCATCGGTGAACGATGCTTCATCGGCAGTTGCAGTTGCAGACAATTTAATGATGGTCTCACTTTCAAGCAGGAAGGCACTAGGTAGCCCCGCTCTCACCACCTCACCCAGGGTACACATATAATAAGAGGCCATCCATTGCCAATGCTCCAGTTGCAGGGAGTTAACGATGGGTTCTTCGTCCAGGATCTGGTCGATGGACTTTGTTTCATACCCAATGGGTGCTTCTGTATGTACCTGAAACACGATGCCGGTGTACACCTTCGATTTACCAAAAGGTACCGCTACGCGCATTCCCGGTTTTAAAAACCGCGCTTCATCCACGTTCACACTATAGGTGAACGATTGCTTTAAAGGAATGGGTAAAATAACATCAATGAAGTACACGGTATAAAAGTAAAAAAGGCCATTCAGATTATGAACGACCTGCGCAAGCGTTTATAAACAATTTATTTTACCCTGTACCAGTATTGCGTACGGCCAATGAGTGAGAAGCCAATGTAGCCGCGAACCTTCAGTTTATCGGTTTCCTCCAGTTCTATATAACATTTGTACAATTTCCCGGTCTCGGGATCCAAAATCTTTCCACTGTTATACTCGTCGCCATCCTTTTCAAGGCCTCTAATGATCTCCAGGCCCATGATTGGCTTGTCTTCGTCTTCCCCTTCGCAATTCATGCATTTTGCATCCTGGCGGCCTTTCACAAGGATCTCCACCACTTTGCCATATACCTTACCATTGCGCTTATAGATCTCTACGATGGATTTCTCAACACCCGTTTTATCGTCGATGGTTTTCCATTTTCCGAAAACATCCTGGGCAGAAATTGCAGTTCCACAGCTTAATGCAACAAATAATATGAGGTTCTTAAGTAGTTTCATCTTCAGATTTGGTTTTCCTTTCTTTTAGTCGTTGCAGGGAAATATTCAATTCGAAGC
>CAJQNO010000214.1 GCA_905479745.1 uncultured Flavobacteriaceae bacterium
TTCAACTCTCGAACACGTCTTGCAATTAGTTGGGTATACTGCGATCCGAAGTCTAAAATGAGGACGTTATTGTGCATAGGCAAAAGTAATTCAAAAAAATAATTCGCCTAAATCTTTTCGTAAAAATTACCAGCTAATTACAGTAAACTTATTCACTAGTGGATCAAGTTCTTTTTTTAGTACTGAAAGTAAGTCCGGACCGTACTCCAAATAAAATTCAGAAAAGTTCTTATGCCGCTCCTGCAGGCTTTCACCCGGGAATAGCGCTTCCTTTAGCGTTGTAATCCTTTCCAACTCTCCTGCAAGTTTTCGTCTCTGGGCTTTTAACAATCGCTTTTCCAACTTGTCAAGACCATTTAACTGTTTTTTCTCCTGGGCTGCAACAGCACCAAGAAAGGACGCATCGGTCTTTTCGGCGATCTCGTACATAGATCGAAATTGCTGCTTTAAAAACTCCCGCTGCTCACTAAAATCGATATCTATTTCGGAAATACGACGGGTGTGCAAATTTTCCAGCTCCTGTACAGGGAGAAATAATTCGCGAACTGAAAGCCGCAATCTTTTTAATTTCTCCAGGGATTTCTCCTGTATCAACAAGGCAGAATTTCGTAAAAGTAATATCGGAAAAGTAACCTCCACAGTATCGAAATACTGCTTCAACTGCAGCCAATACGCAAGTTCACCACCTCCCCCAACATAACAGAGGTTAGGAAGTATCACCTCCTGATACAAGGGCCGGAGAAGTGCATTTGGTGAAAATCGCTCCGGATAAGTTTGCAACTCATCGATGATGTCCTCCCTGCTAAAACTGATCTGCGTATTGTTAACGTGATACACCTCGTCTTTTTCAATGATACGCTCTCTCAATCCTTCATTCAGGTAGAACAGGTTAATTTCCCTCGGGCTCACCTGCTCGGGATACCCCATTTCCTTTAATCTGGAACTGGTTTCAGTTACGTGGTTATACGCTGTGCGTTTTTCAAGTTCTTGTTGTGCGTACGGAATAAAAGCGGTTTTTAGCTGGTGGTCGTTTCCGTCAACGATCACCAGTCCATACGCTCCAAATAATTCATTTGCCAGATACTGCGTAGCCCGAGTTAGATCCTGATGTTTGGTGTATGCAGTCTCGAACAGTTCTTTCAGATCACTGCTGAACTTCCCACTTCCCATTTCTTTATCGAAAATCTCCAGCACTGCGTCGAGTCCTTGCGTACTTAACTCTCCAACTGCGCCGCCATCAGCCCTGTTCCATCGTATCTTCTTTCCGTGGAAATTAAAATAATTGATCTCCTCAAAATCGTGATCCTCGGTAGCCATCCAATATACCGGTACAAAATCATGATCGGGGTATGCTTTTTTTAAGGCTTCGGAAAGGTTTATTACCGAAATGATCTTGTAAAGAAAATACAAAGGGCCGGTAAATAGATTAAGTTGATGTCCCGTAGTAATAGTGAGTGTTTTCTCGCTGTGCAACGCTTCCAAATTAGCCTGGGTGGCTTCGGAAAGTGATAGTCCTTCCAACTGTTTTTTCAAGGCCGAAACCAGCGTTTTCCTGAAACTATCATCATATCCTTTATTTTTCTCCTCGATTTGATCGCGGAATGCCTCTATATTTGGAAAGCGATGATAAAAGGGTGTTATCGATTCATCCTCAGCGAGATAATCACAAATAAGTTTGGAGAAATAACCGGTTTCTTTATAAGGAATGGTTTCGATTGGCATGGTTTCAGAAATTCATTCAAAAATAAACACTTTTATTTCGGCAATTTCTAAAAATACGTTAATTCATAATAGCGTTGAAAAAGTTCAACTTTCAATTCCCGAATTTTATAATTTCCGTTACCTTTAGGCTTCGTTTTAAAAATCTAACAATGATTCGCTTAAGCTCTCTTTTACTCCTATTCATAACCTTATCCCTTAACGCACAACTTAAATCACCCTCCGAATTCCTCGGATACGAGATCGGCAGTGAATTCTCAAGACATGCCGATGTGGTTAATTATTTTAAACATGTTGCCAACAACAGCGACCTGGTTACCTACCAATCCTATGGAAAAACCAATGAAAGAAGACCGCTTACCTACGCCATTGTTACGTCTACAACCAATATGGCGAATATCGATAAAATAAGAAGGGATAACCTTAAGAATATCGGACTCGAAAACGGCTCGTCCAATCCCGAGATCGCCATTGTATGGCTAAGCTTCAACGTACACGGGAACGAAGCTTCCAGTACCGAAGCCTCGATGACAACCTTATATAAACTTATTACCGAGAAAAAAGAATGGCTAAACAATACAGTGGTGATTATCGATCCTTGTGTGAATCCCGATGGCCGCGACCGTTACGCAAACTGGTACAACCAGGTGAAAGCTACGCCCTATGACAAATTACAGGTTGCCGCAGAACACGACGAACCCTGGCCGGGAGGACGTCCCAACCACTATCTTTTCGACCTGAACCGGGATTGGGTATGGGCAACCCAAATAGAATCTACCGAAAGATTGAAGATATATAACCAGTGGATGCCACATGTCCATGTCGATTTTCACGAACAGGGAATTAATGAACCCTATTATTTTGCGCCTGCGGCAGAGCCGTACCATGAGATCGTTTCAACCTGGCAACGTGAATTTCAGGAAATGATTGGTAAAAATCATGCCCGTTATTTCGACAAGGAAGGTTGGTTGTACTTTACGCGAGAGCGATTCGATCTGCTCTACCCTAGCTACGGGGATACTTACCCTATGTTCATGGGAGCCATAGGAATGACTTACGAGCAGGCGGGTCACGGACGTGCAGGCCTTGGTATCAACACAGACGAAGGCTACGAACTCACTCTCTTCGACAGGGTGGCCCATCACACAACAACAGGACTTTCAACTATTGAAGTGGCTTCTAAAAATGCGAAGAAATTAAATTCAGAATTCAAGAAGTTCTTCCAGAATGACAACCTGAAATACAAAAGCTACGTACTGAAAGGTAATCCCGACAAAATAGACGCACTCACTAAACTGCTTAGGAAACACCAGATCCAATATGGATTTGCCTCTGGCGGTTCTGTTTCGGGTTATAATTATGCAACCAATGCCAGCGGTAGCATGAATGCTTCCGGCGCACTCGTTGTAAGTGCCAACCAACCCAAGGGTAAAATGGTAAAAGCGCTTTTCGAACCCGATGCAAAATTAAATGAACCCTTAACGTACGATATCACTGCATGGAGCCTACCACGTGCCTACGGATTGGACGCTATTGCCTCTACATCGAATGTGACCGCGAATAGTGAATTAGCCACCTATAACATTAATAATCAGCAAGCTCCGGCATCCCCGGGATATATTAATAGCTGGAATAGCCTCTACGACGCCGGTTTCCTTGCCGAATTACTTAAAAATGACATCAGGGTGCGCTTTACAGAAAAGGATGTGAGTTATGGCGGGAAAGCATTTAACAAAGGAAGTCTCATCATTACACGAAGCGACAACAGGAAAAATGCGGAGTTTGATCGTTTGGTAACGAGCATAGCTACCAAGCATAACCGACAATTATACGCGGCACCTACTAGTTTTAGTGATAATGGCTACGATTTTGGATCTCCGGAGATCAAACTGGTGAATAAACAACGGATCGCTCTCCTGAAAGGCGAGGGTACGTCCTCATTGAGTTATGGTGCCATCTGGCATTTCTTTGAACAGCAACTTCATTATCCGGTCACCTCCATCGATACCGATGGCTTTAATGTGGATAAGCTAAATTCATTCGATGTTTTAATTCTCCCTTCGGGCTGGTATGGCGGTGTACTAAATGATAATATCATGGACGATCTGAAAGTATGGATACGTGATGGTGGAAAGGTGATCGCTTTTAGCGGTGCACTGAGATCGTTTTCAGGGAAAGACGGGTTCGCGTTAAAGTTAAATGACGCTGATGAAGATGGTGAAAACGAAGAAACGGAAAACCTCACCCCATATGACCAACGGGAAAGAGAAAGTGTGAAAAATTTTATTACCGGAAGTATTTACAAGATTACTTTAGATCCGTCACACCCCATGGCCTTTGGTTATGGTGATTCATACTACAGTCTGAAACTAGGCAGTAGCTCCTATTCTTTCCTCGATAGCGGATATAACGTAGGCTATATAAAAGGTACCCCTATTAGTGTTTCTGGATTTTCGGGTGACACAGCCAAGGCCGGCCTTGAAAATTCATTGGTCTTTGGAGAGACGCGAATGGGACGCGGTAGCGTAGTTTATTTTGTAGACGATGTGATGTTCAGATCATTCTGGGAAAATGGTAAACTTTTCTTTGTAAACAGTATCTTCTTTGTGAACAATAATAAATTCCGAATCTAATTTAATATCGCAAATCAGGGTTTTTTCTATAGCTTTTTTCTGAAGTAAATAATTCCATATCTTTATTGGAGTTGGCTGATAATCAGATGAAAAAACTTCTATTCTTTCTTTTTTTCTTCGGAATTCAATATTCGGGATCTACCCAGGAATGTAATATTTCCGAAGGGATAGAAAAGATTCGCACGCTTAATTCTAAAGGGGATTTTAAAGGTGCGCTGATGGTGGCCGGCAACCTGCAAAATTGCCCTCACCTAGAAGTTGAAAACTCTCTCGAATTGCTGATCTGGGAATATAAATTACACCGAAATCAACTTAAAAATAAGAAGGCAGAAGAGGCCATAGTGAAGGCGCTGTCCCTTTTAACCCGTACCCGAATGCAGGCCGATCGGGATTTCGAATTGCTGCTGCTAGAGCATTATGCATTACGTGCTAAGAAACACGAATTCGATCTGTTGTATAAAAGACTTGAACCTGAGATCGAAGCGTTGAATTCGGATCAATCGGAATACAAAGGGAGATATTACCTCAGCAGACACTATGGGATGGACGGAAATACCTACCCGGTAGAGCGAGTAAATTTTCTGCACCGTGCTCTGGAGCAGTTTGAAGCAAGCGACTCTATATCCATTTATTATCTGGGCAATACGCTTCGCGCACTGGGCAACCTCAACAGGACACATGGCGACTATGATAAATCGGCATCTTTTTACCAAAGGGAGTTGGAATTATATACCTCACACTATCCTATAGATCATTTTAATATCTCCATCTGTAATTACAATCTTGGAGGTGTTTATTATGAGAAACTGGAATTTGAGAAAGCTCTGGACCATTTCCTTAAAGCACATCGAATCTGGATTAAAACATATAAGCCAGACAGTCACCGAATGAGAAGCCTCAATGAAGCCATTGGAGATATGTACTGGGAATTAGACGATCATGAAAAAGCGTTAGAATATTTCAATTATGCAGTTCCCTTTCAAAAACACGTGAATAACGATGAGAGTGAGAGTACTCTCACTAAGGCCGACAGTCTTCTGGAAGCAGGCAACTATGCCTCCGCGATGAAATACTATAAAGAAGCTGTAAACTGGCGTGAAAAGACGTTTGGTAAAGATCATTTGCTCACCGGGGCATGTAAAAATTTTGTAGCTCGTGCACTTCATGCCGCCGGTGATGTTCGGGCGTCCCTGGATGCCTACCAGGAAGCTATCAACATACTTGTTGCAGATATGGATAATACCTCCTGGTATGCAAATCCCGACATCAATATGCAAATCCAATCGGGACAATACCTGCTGGACGCACTAACAGCAAAAGGAGAGCTCCTAAAGGAATTATACCATGAGACCAGCGATTTAAATGACCTGGTTGCGGCCCTGGATACCCAGGAAACGGCGATTCAATTACTGGAAAAGATCAAAAACAGCGAGATGTCTACCGCAAGTAAATCATTCTGGACCACCAAAACAATAAATCTCGTGGATAGTGCTATTGATACAGCCCTGCTTTTAGAATCGGTGACAGGCGACCGAAACTATATCGCTACAGCGTTCAATTTTACAGAAAGAAGTAAGGCCTTATTACTCCTGGCTTCTCTTTATGACCAGGAAGTGAATTCGTTTGTTAATATTCCACAGGAAATAATTCAGAAGGAAAAAGAATTAAAGGCAGGCATCACAGAATATGTAGGTCGCATTGAAAATGAAGAAAAACGCTGTGCAGAGGTACGAGATAAAATGCTCAAACTATATACCGGGAAATTACATTCGTTGCAAAACAGTTACGACTTGCTAATCAATGAGATCGCCCAGAAGTATCCCGACTACTACCAGTTGAAATACGATATTAAAATAGCTTCCTTAAAAGAGATTCAGAAGAAATTACTAAATAACAAGAAACAAATAGTAAGTTATTTCTCCGGGGCAAAACATACCTATGTCTTCCACATTAGTTCGAAGTCTTGTGAAGTTCGTCGTATAGAAAACTCTGCTGAGCTTACTACGCAAATGACCAGGTTTTTTGAGATAGTAAGTGGAAATCAGGCCGAAATAAGTAATGTAGAATCGATCACACATTACACCACCCATGCCTACCAATTATACGATATCCTCCTGGGGCCGGAATTAGGCGATAGTGAACATCTAAACCAGCTAATTCTTATTCCCGATGGAAATATATCGTACCTGCCTTTTGAGAGCTTGCTTACCCGCGAACCAGAACCTGGCGCTATCAACTACAAATACTTACCGTATTTGTTCAGAAAATATGCAGTTTCTTACAGTCCGTCGGCTTCAATAGCCCTTGTCAATAATCGTCTGAAAAGCAGAGGATCCGGTTACTATGGATTTGCACCCGATTACAAAAGCGAAAGTGACAACGAGCTGCGGAAGAAACCTTCCAACCTGAGATATAACCAACCCGAAGTTGAATATGCGGGCGAACTGTTCAACGGGGAGATATGGAAAGGAGAAAATGTTACCGAAGAGCTTTTAAAACGCTATTCTGCCAAGGCCGGAATATTGCATCTGGCGATGCACGGACAGGTGGAAGACCAACACCCTATGTTATCAAGATTATTCTTTAATAGTTCAGATACCGAGGATGGTATGCTACATATTTATGAAGTTTACAATCTCAGTATCCCTGCAGAACTCGTGATTTTAAGTGCGTGTAATACTGCAGCAGGAAAATTGCACCGGGGAGAGGGAATTATGAGTTTAGAACGAGCCTTTCAGTACGCAGGGAGCAAATCGCTATTGGCGACGCTATGGAGTGTGGATGACGCAGCCTCATCTAGAATTACTCAATTATTTCTTCAGAATCTCAACAATGGAATGCCTAAGAATATTGCGCTTCAGCAAGCGAAGATCATGTTTTTGGAAACCGCTAACCCCGAAAAACTTCATCCTTTCTACTGGAGCAGTTTCAGGTTAACAGGTAACACCAGTTCTTTAAGTCGCGGACTCAAACCCTACTATTACGGGATAGGAATTGGTATTCTAGTTATAATTACAGCCCTGTTTTTCTTCAGAAGAAAGAAGAGAATATAAACAGCCTAATGATCGATCTTTGAATTTAAAATTTTTTTTGCCTTGCGGTGATTATACGTCTTGTTCTTAACGATCTCTTTGAAAACCTGTATCGCCTCTTTCTTCCTTCCGTTCTTTAGTATGGCTAGTGCATAATACCAATTTGCCTGTTCTTTGTAGTCTGAGTTCTCCAGCCGCACCTCGTTGAAATAATATGCAGCATCAATATAATCGGGATGCGCAAGTTGTAAATAACTCATTCCCTGGTAGAATTCACGGGTTGTAAAATGAATCTTGTCATTCTGGGAAATCTCAAAATACCGCAGGGCTTCTTCGAAATTACCTGCATAATAATTTTCTACCGCCTTATTCCAGTTCTCCGATCCTTCATCCATATTATCCCTCAGCACAGAAGGTGGGTCGTAAGGTTCGTAATATCGGTCGTAAACTTCTGCTGTGGTCATGCTGCCGCTAAGATTAAAAAACAGGCTAACACCTAAGATCACAATTAGTATAGCCGCAACTGCCATCAATGGGCGGGGTTTTAATCTTTTCACAGGAACTTCTGTCCTAGCTTTTTCCTCAATACCTTTTAATGTGGTTTGTAATTCGAGTCTCCCTACCTCATCGATCAATTTATGTGCCGCAAGCGTAGCCTGATATGCATCATTAAAATCGGGATCATGTTCGAGCCTATGCTCAAAATCCTTCCGTTCCTCCACACTCATATCTCCCTGGATGTAACGGTCTATTTCTATTTCGTGTGATTCATTCATTGGATCTTAATATTTGTATCAATGCGGGGCGGCTACTGATCAATTCTCTTAATTTTTTAATGCATTTATATTTTTTATTTCGAACTATTTGATCACTACTGAAATTTCCTGCCGCAGCAATATCCTTCATAGAGGTGTTGTGGTAAATGCTTTCCACGAGTATCTTTTTGCAGTCCTCACCCAATAATGCAATTACTTCCATTACCTGGGCTTTATTTTCATCGCTAATGATAGAGGCAAGTTGCCCCTTTATTTCCTGGTCGCCCTGTTCGAGAGCGTTGTGATGTTCGTCCCTCACCTTATCCTTTTTTATCTGGTTTAACCACTTGAACCTTGCTATTGAATACAGATAGGTACTAATGGCACTTTCGCCTTTAAAAATATCCTCCTTTACGTTTTCATAGAAAGCAATAACCGTTTCCTGAAAGATATCTGCGGCTTGTTCGGTTGTCCCGCTATTAGACAAGACAAATCCGAATATTCTCCCTCTATTTTGCCGATATACCATTTCGAGTGCCCGATTTCGCCCGGGGTTTCCACCTTTGAGTAGATCTAATATCGCATTATCGGATAGTGGTTTTTTGATAGTATGTAAGTTTTGAAAGACGGTTTGTAATAAAAATATCAAAAAAAATGCACAATGAAGGTTACAATTCCAATCCGGCGGTTTACATAGAAGTAAAGAATCCCAAAATTATGTAACCTTTTAAATTTTTAATTATGAGTAAAAACAAACTAAAACACTTAATCATCTGTGCCATTTGGCTTTCCGGAATGACGGTTTTTGCACAAAGCAATACAGTAACTGCCGGAGGTGACGCTTCCAGTCCCGACGGTTCGGTGAGCTATACTATCGGGCAGCTGGACTATATCGAAGCTAGCGGAACCGGAGGAACTGCCAGCCAGGGTGTTCAGCAACCTATCGAAATAATTATACTGGGCAACAATGATTATGAAGAGATTAACCTGATTGCTTCCATTTACCCCAATCCAACGGTGAACCATGTAACACTTTCGCTTCAAAATATGGACCCTGAAGGTATGGAATTTCATTTGTACGATCTGTCCGGGAGAATGCTTCAGAAAAAAGTAGTTAAGCAGAACAACACTGTTGTATCTATGGAACATCTGTCATCGGCCACCTATTTTCTGGCTGTAATAAAACATGGATCAGTATTGAAAACCTTTAAAATAATCAAACACTAAAAATTTTAATTATGAAAAATATTACAATTCTTTTAGTCGCTTTGCTCAGCTGTCTTGGCACTTGGGCGCAAACACCGGAAAAAATGAGTTTTCAAGCTGTAGTGCGCGATGCAGCCGGTGACCTTATAACAGACACGACCATAGGGATGCAAATAAGTGTACTTATGGGTTCACCCACCGGAACAGCAGTATATGTAGAGACCCATACGCCCATCACCAATACTAATGGTCTGGCCACTGTGGAGATTGGAGACGGAACCGTTGTTACCGGAAGTTTCTCTGCTATATTCTGGGAATTAGGATCGTATTATCTTAAAACGGAGATCGACCCTGCAGGTGGAACATCCTACACCATAGAATCTACTACCCAGTTAATAAGTGTCCCCTATTCCCTTTTATCCAAAGACACGGAGAATAAGAACACCCTTGATGAGGCATATGACGAAGGAGGGGCCGGACTTGGTAAGAGTATTACGGCAGATGCTGGTCCGGTGGAGATCATTGGCGACGGAGATTTTGCCTTAGAAGTAGTTTGCGACCCAGATTTTACGGGAATATATGTGGAAGGAGTTACAGCAGTGGATCAGGCGGCGATCTACGGCTTTGGAGACGGAGACGCTTACGGAGTATGGGGAAGTAATAGTGGTGCCAGTTCCTCCCTGTACGGCTGGCATAACGGGACCGGAAACGCACTTGATATTTTACACTTGGGAACAGGTAAAGGAATTTTTTTAGAGAACGCAGGAACGGGAGTGTCTTTAGATTTATTTCAGGGAAATCCTGCAAACGCCACTACCGCACTAATAGCTTCTACTATGGGAACAGGTGGAGTTGCCTTCTTTAACTCAGACGATAATAACGCCAACCTGGCCAATACACTGGTCACCAATAATAATGCGGCCGGAAGTGCGGCTCAGTTTATCATAACCGATGAAGTCGCCGGAAAAGTAAATGGAAAGCCGGCTGTAGAAGTTCTTACTAATGGGAAAGGCCCGGGCATGAACGTAATTGTAATGAATCCTGCCATGGGTGCCGATATGAATGCAGAACCAGCTGTATTTGCCAAACACGACGGATATGGTAATGGAGCGTTTTTGGAGACGCCAAAATCAGACAACACCAAGTCCACCCTTGAAATTAAGAACAACGGTACCGGGCATGGTGCACATATTGATAGCTTTGGAAATCCGGGAATAAACGTAGAAGCTACTTTGTACGTAGAACAGGGAAACTCCTCTACGGTTGCCGCTAAAGGAAGAACTGCGATCTTCGATCTGCATCCTGCCGGTACGTTGGCAGATGCCGCAGTCTTAATTCGATCAAGCGCCACTTCGGGTGGGAGCAGTGCCTTACGGGTTATTCCTGCCGATGCCACTAAACTGGCTGCGGTTTTTGAAGGAGATGTGGAGGTTGCTTCCGATATTACAATTGGAGGGATGATGAGTGCAGCAGCCAAGGCGTTTAAGATAGATCATCCTTTGGATCCTGAGAATAAATTCCTGGTACATAATTCTATCGAAAGTAACGAGAGGGTGAATATATATAGCGGAAATATAACCACCGATATCGAAGGATATGCTACTGTACAATTACCAGACTATATGAGCGCGCTCAACAGAGATTATAAATACCAACTAACAATAGTGGATAAAGAATTTGCTCAGGCGATCATCTGGGAGCCTATTAACGAGGAGTCCAACACCTTTGTTATAAAAACCAGTGTTCCGGAAATAAGGCTAAGCTGGCAGGTTACAGGAATCAGGCAAGATACCTGGGCTCTTGAAAACCCCATGCAAGTGGAGGTAGCCAAAAATACGGAACAGTAGAAGTTCATTCTACACTTTTAAGAGAGCTGCCATTGGCGGCTCTCAATTTTTTAGTATTCAGCTATCTGGTTCAAAAAAAATTGCAATACCTAATTAGGTGCCGGAATAATGAGGATCCAGATCCAAAACTGCGTCTGCAGTGAAGTATCGCTCAGATTTTATGATCTCATAAAACCACTCCAGAAAACTCTGTGATCGACGTTTGAACGTATAATTTAGTTTCTGTTCCATAATAAATAAGGTTCAGCATAAACAGGATCACAATGGAATGGGGCTAGTATAAAGATAGGGAAGATTAATACTGAAACGTACTATTTTTCCTACTTTTAGTAGTTTTTTTCTTACAATTAATCGGAGTTTTATCCAGGATTTATAGATTTATCTTAAATTCATTGCCAGCGAGATTAACTTTACCTCTAAACTCTGTTATGAATAAAATCTGCTTTATCCTTCTGCTAACTGTTTTAATTGCATGCAAAACTGAAGAATCTAAAGACCCACCAGCACCGGCACCCAATTACGAAGCCGTTAGTCTGTTAGGCGACACCTTGCGATCCAAAGCTCCTTCCGAAGCTTTTATGCAGCGCTATGAGGAGAAGAAGAAAAACTACAACGAAAACCCCGATGATCTGGATGCACTCATTTGGTATGGACGGTTTACCGCCTACAAAGGTGATTACAGAAAGGCAATAGAGGTCTACACAGATGGTTTGAAGAAATATCCCGATGAATCCAGGTTGCTAAGGCATCGCGGACATCGATATATTTCCATTCGGGAATTTGATAAAGCGATCGCCGATCTTTTTGCAGCAGCTAAATTAATTGAAGGAAAAGAAAACCAAACAGAACCGGATGGAATGCCTAATGCCAGAAATATTCCTGTAAGCACCATGCATGGAAATATACACTACCATCTCGGGCTGGCTTATTACCTGAAACAAGATATGCGTAATGCGCTTGAGGCCTATAAAAATTGCCTGGAAACATCTTCGAACCCGGATAATGTTGTATCTGCCACCCATTGGATATATATGATCAATCGCCGTATGGGTAGGCTAGAAACGGCAGAGCAATACCTCGTTAATATTGATGAAAATATGGACGTGATCGAAAATGATGCCTACCATAAGGCATGTCTGGTATACAAAGGGGTGCTAAAACCTGAAGATGTTTACGATCCAGGATCAACAGATACTCCTTCCGGAAGTGCACTAAAATACGCTATTGGCAACTGGTATTATTACAACGGCGACAGGAAAAAGGCCGAACAGATCTTCAGGGAGATCGTAGCGGGTGATGATTGGGCGTCGTTCGGGTATATCGCCGCCGAAAGCGATCTCGCATATTACTTTAACTAAATAAACCAGACTTTTACTTTAAGAACGGTTCTTTAGTTCGATCCATTTGCTCATGTACTTAGAGGCTTGCAGGTTTTGATGCTGAAGCACCTGCCCTACAAAGTTCCTGCTGCGATGGTCGTGAAGATCATTATTTAAATCTTCTAGTTTTCTTTTAAAATTTTCTGAAAAAAGCCTTAGATCGAAACGTTTTCTTAGAATATCGAACCCCTTATCCCTGGCCTTGTTCCACGAATTCATATCCGAATAAAACCGAATAGCCGCCTCGATAAGTTGTCCGGGTTCTTCTTCCACAGCACCGCAGAAGGGAAGCTTACCGTTAATGCCCTCGGCACCAATGGCAGTAGTAACCACCGGTGTTCCATTGCGCATTGCATCCAGGATCTTACCTTTTAAACCGGCCCCAAACCGAAGGGGCGCTAGACATAATCTCGCATTTTGCATCATCTTGTTCACATCCTGTGCCCATCCTTTAATGTGAAATCCTGTATGTTGATCGTGAAGTTGAGTGATCTGTTGCGGAGCATAATTCCCGTAAATATGCAGTTCTGCTGAAGGAAGCGCTTTACGGATCCCGGGCCAAATTTCGGTGGCCAGCCATTTTACGCTGTCCAGGTTGGGTGCATGCTGAAAATTTCCGATCGTGACCATATGGCTGCGTTGCTCAAAACCGGGTGATTCGGCTTGCTGCAGTATAGAAATATCTGTCACCAAAGGCAGGTAGAACAAGATCTCGGATGAGATCCTGAATTGATCTTGTAATAAGTCCAGTTCTGTTTCGGAAATAATAAGTGAAATATCCGATCTCAATATACTTGCGATCTCCCGTTTAGCAAGATTGGTATACACATTTGCTTCTGAAACAGATAAGCCTTCTTTTATCGCCAATTCCCTCGCTTTACGTAAAAAATGAAGATCTTCTGTATCCAGGATCCTAACTGCGTCGGGACAGGTTTGGGCGACGCGCCAACCAAATTGTTCTTCGGTGATATAACGATCGAAGATCACAACCTGTGGATCCAGTTCCCCGATCAGCGCATCAAAAGAAGGATGGTTTAGCTGAATACTTTCTACCGAGATTCCCATTTCTTCCAGAGATGCCGACTTCTCCGTAGCCGCGGCCGTGCTTCCGAAAGTAATTTGGTATCTAAACTCCCTGAAAAGATCAATTAGTTGCATCATCCGAACACCGGCTGCCGTGGTGGAGGGTTCGGGAAAGGTATGGCCTATTACAAATAGTTTCTTCAAGGACTAAAGTTTGTCCAAAGATAAGGTGGCAGTTTTAATTGAAGATGTTCCTTTATTAACTACCGTCCACGCCGTGAACAATTCGTTACCTAGTCTTTCCAACTGCGGGAATCCACTTGCTCGTTCGGCGCTGGTATGGGATATGGTTATTGGGTCTCCTTTCTTTCCTTCTGAAGTTACTTTAAGTACCCTGATCGTTTCTTCATCTCCATCTGGTTCCATCCACATCACGGCTGCCTCCGTTTCATTGAGCATAACCACATCTACCCTGCCGGTAGCATTCCCGGAATCGATCCTGATTGGCTTACCATATGATCTACCCACATCATTCGAAAATACTAGTTGTACTTTTCCTTCGCCTCCCACGGCCGTAAACCATGCAATGGCTAAAGAATTCCCGAATGAGTCGATAGCAGGCCCGTTTACAGGACAACCGTCAATTTTCCACTGGTTGTCCCCAATGGGCAAAGGTTCGCTCCAACCGTCTTTTTTATCCCATCGAACCACAGAAATATCTCTTATCTCGCCTTCACGTCTGTCCCTGTAGGCCACAATGATCTCATCGTCCGGCCCAATGGCCGATGCAGTCTGGCAGCAATCACACACCCGATCATCCAGTAAGGTATCGTAATCTATCGTTCCATCTTCGAAAAGCAGTGCGGCCCGAAGGGTCATAGCTCCTTGTCCGTGTCCCTTCCCTACCGTTTCCCGTCCATCTAGCCAAGTAAAAAGAAAAGAATTGCCCGTGTAGGGACGTACAGAAACAAATCCATGTTCGCTTTGGGTTCCATCATCGTGCAGTACAAAATTGTTTTTTGCGAAACTGGTGTTCGAATTGAAAAAGTTAAGTTTTACGTCGTAGGTGTAGGTGCCTGTGGCAGATTTTTGTAAAAAACTACTAACGATATTACCATTATTCTCGGCAATTACCGGGAAATCGGCCCAATTCACAAACCAATCGGAACCCGAACTTTCCACCAAATAATCGGACCAGGATCCATTTGAGTAGCTTGCGTACTTAAGAATAGCAAGGCTGTCTTTCTTCTCGACCCATGACATATAGATTTCCTTGCCGTTACTAAATATCCTGGGCAGTGAACTATTGCCCTCTACGGGATTTGGTAGCTGCGTCACCACCGAAGTTTTAGTTTCAGTATTCCCAACTTTTGTTTCACTATCCTTACAGGCTATAATGAGCGTGCTAAAAAAGAACAGGAGGAGGAGATAACTTACTATTTGCGAGATGTCAAGTGCTGATCGATCGTTATTTCTCATGATGTACGAAATGTCTTTATTTTACTACTTCTCCGTATAGGTCGAAATCTTCGGCGGCTTTGATTTTTACATCAAAGAATTCTCCCGTTCGCAGGTAACCGTCTTCCGCATTGATAAGTACTTCATTATCCACGTCCGGGCTGTCAAATTCGGTACGCCCTACGTAATAGCTTCCTTCCTTCCTATCGATAAGCACACGAAAGGTCTCTCCTATCTTCTGCTGGTTTAGTTCCCACGATATCTGGGACTGAATATCCATGATCTCGTTGGCTCTTTGCATTTTTACCTCTTCGGGAACATCGTCCTCCAGATTATAGGCATGCGTATTTTCCTCGTGTGAGTAGGTAAAACAACCCAGGCGTTCAAAACGCATCTCCTGTACCCATTCCTTCAGAATATTAAAATCTTCTTCGGTTTCTCCAGGATAGCCCACAATTAGGGTAGTCCTGATCGCCATTTCGGGTACGGCTGTCCTGAAATCCCGCAGTAATTTTGTGGTTTTCTCGCGGGTTGTTCCTCGCCTCATCGATTTTAAGATAGGGTCTGAAATATGTTGTAAAGGGATATCGATATAGTTACATATCTTGGGTTCCTGCTTCATTACTTCCAGGACTTCCATTGGGAACCCTGTAGGAAATGCATAATGGAGACGGATCCATTCTATCCCCTCAACTTTAACCAGTGCTTTTAATAGGGTGGCCAGTTCGCGCTTTTTATAGAGATCGAGGCCGTAGTAGGTGAGGTCCTGAGCGATCAGGATAAGTTCTTTCACCCCTTTTGCTGCAAGTTTTTCGGCCTCGGTTACAAGGTCCTCGACAGGTGTGGAACGGTGCTTACCTCTCATGATAGGAATTGCGCAAAACGAACATGGCCTGTCACAGCCTTCGGCTATCTTGAGGTACGCATAATTTTTTGGGGTGGTGGTATGGCGTTCACCTATGAGTTCGTGTTTGTAATCGGCTCCCAAAGCCTTAAGCAGTCCGGGCAATTCGGTTGTTCCGAAATACTGATCTACATTGGGTATTTCCTTTTGCAGGTCTGGTTTATAACGTTCACTCAGGCATCCGGTAACGAATACTTTATCCACCTCGCCATCTTCCTTCTTCTGCACATATTCCAATATAGTGTTCACACTTTCTTCCTTGGCATTGGCTATGAATCCACAGGTATTGATCACAACGATATTCCCCTCCTCCTCGTGAACCACCTCTTTATTGTTAGCCTTTAGCTGGCCCATAAGTACCTCGCTGTCATAGACATTCTTGGAGCACCCCAAGGTGACGACATTGATCTTGTTCTGCTTGAGAGATTTTGTACGCACCTGTTGTTTTTTATTTAAAGAATGAATCTACAAATTCGAATTTATTGAAGACCTGCAGGTCCTCAATTCCCTCACCTACGCCTATGTATTTTACCGGGATCTGAAACTGATCGCTGATCCCGATCACAACGCCTCCTTTGGCTGTACCATCAAGTTTGGTAACGGCCAGAGAGGTAACTTCGGTGGCAGCCGTGAATTGTTTCGCCTGTTCGAACGCATTCTGACCCGTAGAGCCATCCAGCACGAGTAATACATCGTGTGGGGCATCCGGGATCACCTTTTGCATCACCCTTTTCACCTTGGTAAGCTCGTTCATAAGATTTACCTTGTTATGAAGGCGTCCGGCGGTATCTATTATTACAACATCGGCATCCTGGGTTACCGCACTTTCCAGCGTGTCGAAAGCAACACTGGCAGGATCGCTACCCATTTTTTGTTTTACTATGGGAACTTCGGTGCGATCTGCCCATACCTGTAACTGGTCTATGGCGGCCGCCCTGAAGGTATCTGCAGCACCCAGCACAACTTTTTTACCGGCCGATTTAAACTGGTATGCCAGTTTCCCTATGGTAGTGGTCTTTCCCACACCGTTTACCCCCACCACCATGATCACATAGGGATGTTCGGTTTGAGGGATTACGAACTCTGTGGCATCGCCTGTATTAGTTTCACTTAGAAGTCCGGCGATCTCTTCCCTAAGGATCTTATTGAGTTCGTCTGTACCCAGGTATTTGTCTCTGGAGACCCGCTCTTCGATGCGATCGATGATCTTAAGGGTGGTATTTACACCCACATCACTGGATACCAGGACTTCTTCAAGGTTATCGAGAACATCGTCGTCTACTTTGCTCTTTCCGGCAACTGCCTTGGATAGTTTATCGAAAAAAGTGTTTTTACTCTTTTCAAGACCTTTGTCCAGTGTTTCCTTTTTCTCCTTGGTGAATATTTTCTTGAATAGACTCATGTAACTTTTTGAATATTTAATGCTGCGTTAGGGATTGAAGCAGGTTACCCCGACTGGGCGCGCCTTGGCGACCAGGCGTGTAGCGCGTAAAGCCCGGCCCTGAAGTACCGCCGAAGTAGAGCGCAGCTCACTTCAAGGTAACTTTACAGGGAACGCCCAAAACCCTCTACTATCTTCAATTAACAGCGGCAAAGATACGAAATAGAAAAAGCCACTCTTAACTAAAAGTGGCTTTTTACAATATGAGTTTGTGTGGTTTATTTTTTACTTAACCACTCGTTTACTTGCTCGGGAGCCATGATAGACTCAACAAACATATAGGCTCCGGTTTTTGGAGATCTAACCATTTTGATAGCCTTGGTTAAACGCTTGGATCCTGTTTGTAATGATGCAACTGATTTCTTTGCCATGACTCTTTATGCTTAGCGGTTATTTAATTTCTTTATGAACAGTCATACGTTTAAGGATAGGGTTGAATTTTTTCAATTCCATTCTATCCGGAGTATTCTTTTTGTTCTTGGTCGTGATATAACGAGATGTTCCCGGTTTTCCAGATTCTTTGTGCTCTGTACATTCCAGGATAACTTGAACTCTATTTCCTTTTTTAGCCATTGTATCAGACTTTATCTATTAAGCTGTTATTTTTTAAGAAATCCCTTTTCGCGAGCCTCTTTGATAACTGCTGAAATTCCTTTCTTATTAATGTTTTTTAATGCCGAAGTAGATACTTTAAGAGTGATCCATTTATCTTCTTCTGGAATGTAAAAACGCTTCTTCACAAGGTTTACATTAAACTTGCGCTTGGTTTTATTCATTGCGTGAGACACGTTGTTTCCAACGATGGCTCTCTTTCCTGTAAGCTCACAAACTCTAGACATTGTTAGTTATTTTAAAACAGGCTGCAAATTTAAGAAAATATATCTATACAGCCAACAAAAGAATTTTAGTTTTTTGAAATTTCTTTAAGGAGCATTTCAAAGGCTTTATTTGTGGCCTTGGAGATTACCCGTTCTCTGGGTTTACCAAAATTGAATTCTTCCACTATTGTGCGCTGCGGGGTAGCAATAGCAATATAGACGGTGCCTACTTCGGCAACTGCATCGCCTTTGGTTGGGCCAGCAATTCCCGTGGTGGCGACTGCTACATCTGAATGGAACAATTTAACACATTGATTAGCCATAGCTTCGGCCACCTGGGCACTTACTACTGTATATTTTTCGATAAGACCGGCATCTACTCCTAGAATCTTCACTTTTTGCTGGGTCTCATAGGGTGTGATACTGCCTATAAAGTAGGAAGATGACCCGGCAATAGTAGTGATTTCCCTGGCTATAGCACCTCCCGTACAACTTTCGGCCAGGCTAAGGCTGTATCCTTTCTTAACTAAAATGGCACCAATACGCTCCTGGATGGTAGTTTCATCTTCAAAGCCAACAGCAATATCCTTAAGCATTTCGCTCAATTCGGTCATTTTATCGTCTACCCTTTGGCGGATCTCGGTTTCGTTCGATCCTTTTATCGATAACCTCAGCCTAACTCTTCCCAAAGAAGGCAAATAGGCCAATTTGATGTCATCTGGCAGTTCGTTCTCAAATTTCTCGATTCGTTCGGCTATGCTACTTTCACCCAAACCGTAGGTTAACAGGGTCTTGTGGTAAATATGCGGCCTGTTGAATTTACGGATCACCCGCGGAAGAACCTCATTGGTAAGCAGGTATTTCATCTCGTAGGGTACCCCGGGCATGGAAACAAATACGGTATCGTCTTTTTCCATCCACATACCGGGGGCGGTACCATGGGCATTCTTTAAAACTTTGGCAGTAGAAGGTACCATAGCCTGTTCCAGGTTTGCCGGAAGCGGATCTTTTTGAAGATATTTGCTGAAAATAGCATGGATATGCTGCAGAGTTTCCTTGTCCTCCACCAGCTCATCGTCTAAAAATTCGCAGAAAGTGTGTTTGGTGATATCGTCTTTGGTGGGGCCCAGACCGCCGGTTACCAAAACGAGATCTGCGTGTTTTTTGGCGTCTTCCAGGGCCTGCAGAATATGCTCCCGATCGTCCTGAATGGAAGTTATCTGGTACACCTGAACACCAATTTTATTCAGTTCCTTACTAATGAATGCCGAATTGGTATCGACGATCTGTCCTATAAGTATTTCGTCACCGATGGTGATTATCTCAGCAAGCATTTATTCCAGGTCAAAGTCTGCCTTCAGTTCTTTAAATACAGCGCGTAAGGTAGTTGAAACATTGTGGACGTTCTCATCTACCGAAGACTTGTTCTTCGAAGTTTTGGTCCATGATTCTATAGTGGTGATATCTTTTAGCACATCGATCCCGAACATTTCTAGATTTGGTTTCATTTTGTGTGCAAACTGGTACGCCAGTTCTTTATTATCGTTTTCGATGGCGTCCTCCATTGCCTGGAGGTCCGGGGGAATCTCATCTAAAAAGGTTTGTGCAACTACTGCCATAAAATCTGAATCGCCTCCGGCGATCTCCCTTAGACTTTCAATTGAATAGTGTTTTGTCATTTATTTTACTTTAATAGAAAAAACCTCGGTTTCTTCAATATATCCGGTTAGTTTGTCTTCCGGGTTCACTTTGGCTACGCCGGAAGGAGTGCCCGTAAAGATAATATCTCCAATCTTTAATGTGAAATATTTGGAAATATATTCGATTAACGAATCTATTTTCCACAACATCAGGGCTGTATTGCCTTCCTGAACGATCTCGTCGTTTTTCCGGAGGCTAAATTTAATGGAATCCACACTTTTAAAGCGAGTTTTCGGTAAAAATTTTCCTACAACGGCTGCTCCGTCGAAAGCCTTTGCCTTTTCCCAGGGAAGGCCTTTTTCTTTCAACTGCGATTGCAAATCGCGTGCCGTGAAATCGATCCCGAGACCAATTTCATCGTAATATTTGTGCGCAAATTTACGATCTATATGCTTCCCGATCTTTTTGATCTTCACCAATATCTCTACCTCATGATGAACGTCTTTGGAGAAATCGGGGAGAAAAAACGGTTGTTTCTTAAGCAAGATAGCGGTATCAGGCTTTAGAAATAATACCGGGTCTTTCGGACGTTCATTGTCTAATTCTTCTATGTGAGCGGCGTAGTTTCTGCCTACACAAATTATCTTCATGACTCTTGACGTTTCAAATTTTATGCTTTCCCAAGTTCAACACATTTAAAACCTTTCGTTCGGAACAAATTCATCCCACTTTAAAGTTTGTTGTTTAGTTTACTCAGTTTTATTCGAGTGAGTACTTTTTTTGTGTATAGTGGAAAATCGGCATTCAGCAACCAGCCAAAATACCCCGGTTCCTGCTCCATCACATCCTCTACTTTCTTACCTCTGTGCTTTCCAAAAGAGAACACTTCTGCTCCGTCCTTATCAAATCCAATGTAACCGGCAAAATCGGCAAAATTCTTATGGGAACTGAAGGTCGCCAGAGAATTTACATCATTTTCAAGATCCTCGTATTTATCTAATTGTGCTTTCAGCACCTCATAGGTTGCGATTGTATCGGCCTCTGCACTATGTGCATTTTCCAATTCTTTATCACAATAGAACTTATAGGCGGCTTCCAGGGTTCTCTTCTCCATTTTATGAAAAATGGTTTGTACATCCACCGATGCAGCCTTTTTCAAGTCGAAATCCACGTCGGCTCGCAATAGTTCTTCGGCAAGTAATGGAATATCGAAACGATTGGAATTAAATCCGCCCAGGTCTGAGTCCTTCATCAAAGCATGCACTTTAGGAGCCAGTTCCTTGAAGGTGGGTTCGTTGGCCACCATTTCGTCTGTAATACCGTGGATGGCAGCGGCACCAGCAGGGATTGGCATCTCCGGATTTACTCGCCAGGTGTAACTTTCTTTGTTACCGTTAGGATGTACTTTAAGGATAGAAATTTCTACAATTCGGTCTGTTGCAACATTAGTACCAGTTGTTTCAAGGTCGAAAAAACAGATAGGTTTAGATAATTTCAATTCCATAGGCACGATTTGTGATGCAAATGTAGTAATTACTACTTTTGTGATGCCTGTTATGAGACCTAATTTACTTTTTTTATTGTTACTTTTTTTCTGCAATCTTTCCTTTGCGCAGGGTCTGAAAGTTCTGATAAAGGAAAAGAAGAAAGGAAAACGCCTGATTCTCATCGCAGAAAATAAAACCCCGGACACCCTCAATGTCTTTTTGATGGTAAATGCTGAAGGTTACAGGAGAAGCGCTTCAAAACCTGTAATAAAGAATATTCCTCCCCTCTCCGAAACTCCTATGATCACCCTTATCGAACTGGACAATGTGGAGTCTTTCTATACCTTCGATCTGGTGGTCAATGAAAAGGAACACAATCTGCAATTTACTTACGATGAACCCGAGCGGGACATCGAAAGGGTGGTACAAGGGAAGTTGATCATCTTTTCGGCCGACGGTTGTACGAAATGTGAGCGATTATCACAAAAATTAAATGAGAACCGAATACAACATCGAATATTTAATATCCAAAAAGACCCTGTGCTTTACGGGCAATTTATGAGTTTTATTGAACGTAAATTAACCGAAGAAACCAAGATAAGGTTTCCGGTGATATGGAATAGAGACGATGTTATATTTGGTTATAACGACCTGGAAGATCTTGTCCTAAGACTCAATGATTGAACGGGAAATAAAAAATAATAAATCGGCCTTCCCGGATTGCTACTTAACTAAAAACTATATCGCTAAACTTCGCGGTTTACATCCCAGGCTTCGAGATAATCGGCCACTGCTTTTACAAATTGTCCTCCCAAGGCTCCATTCACTACACGGTGGTCGTAGCTGTGCGACAGGAACATCTTGTATCGAATTCCAATAAAATCACCTTCAGAGGTCTCGATTACCGCCGGCACTTTTCGAATAGCGCCCAACGCAAGGATCCCTACCTGGGGTTGGTTTATAATAGGCGTACCCATCACACTTCCGAAGGTACCTACATTAGTAACTGTATAAGTGCCTCCCTGGATCTCGTCCGGCTTTAATTGTCCGTTGCGAGCACGATTAGCCAGGTCGTTCACTGCCTTGCTCATCCCAACCAGGTTAAGCTGATCTGCATTTTTGATAACCGGTACTATGAGGTTTCCATCGGCCAGGGCTGCAGCCATTCCCAGGTTGATGTTTCTGCGTTTGATGATCTTATCGCCATCCACCGAAATATTCATCATTGGAAATTCGCGAAGCGCTTTGGCCACTGCTTCCATGAATATAGGAGTAAACGTAAGTTTTTCGCCTTCTCGTTTCTCGAATCCGTCTTTCACTTTGTTTCGCCAGTTCCATATCTTGGTAACATCACACTCAACAAAACTCTGCACATGGGCAGAGGTTTGAGTACTTTCTATCATGTGATGGGCGATCAATTTACCCATTCGGGTCATCTCGATGATCTCATCCTCACCATTCACCGATACAGGAACTACGGGCTTAGAGACGGACACAGGTTTTTCTGGTCTCGTGGCTTCTACGGCTGGCGTTGTAGCTGCCGAGGTCGATGTACGACTCTTCAAATAAGACAGAATATCGTTTTTGGTAACCCTTCCATCCTTACCTGTTCCCGGGACCGCATCCAATTCGTTTTGGGATATCCCTTCTTCCGAAGCTATGTTTCTTACAAGGGGTGAGTAAAATCTATCCCCTTTATTCTCAATAACCGGTTGCGTACTCGCTTTGGCTTCTGTCACTCTCTCCTCAACGGCTGCTACTACTTCTGGTGCAGCTGTGTCTGCCGTATTTTCCTGTACTTCTGTTTCGGTCGAATCTACCCCGTTAGAACCCAAATCGCCATCAGTTTCGATGATTGCTATGGTTTGTCCCACCTGTACTACATCGTCTGCCTCGAACAATCGTTCTACCAAAATCCCATCCACTTCACTTGGCACTTCACTGTCTACTTTATCGGTAGCGATCTCCAGCACCGCCTCATCGGCTTCTATGGTATCTCCAATTTCCTTGAGCCAATTGGTTACCGTTGCCTCAGCAACACTCTCACCCATTTTAGGAAGTTTCAATTCAAATTTTGCCATAGGAGTGTATCTTTCTTGTACGCTTTAATATTGCGCCACAAAATTAGTCAAATTTTGAATGTTTAGGATTGATATTAGTTAAAAAACGACAACAATTCCTTTTTCGTCGCTTTTATCGCTACCGAGTATAAAATTGCATCCCGAAGGCCTTATTCTGAAGTGATTACCCCTGTTTTTAAGTCGGTTCATCACCATAAATATCTGATTATAAGACATATACTCTTCATCAAAGACGAACAGCGTATTTTTAAAATCCTTGTCATTAAGGATGGCTTTTGAAGCCGATTTCGCAGGTATTTCGAGTTTTTCTGAAAGATTTTTCAGCAAATTAAAGTTATCGGTGATAATAACTGCTTCCGAAGGCAGAATAGCCTTATTCCGGCTACGCTTGCCCGATAATTTACGTATCAATTTACTTAGGGACAAACCTAAGTGAACTCCAGTATCGCTTAGGAAATTGGATGCAAAATGTTTCCTGTAAAAAATGTGCATGGCCCCGTAGAAACGATCCAGATATGTGGAGTCGTTCTGCGGGCTTTCTCCTTTATAATGAAGGATCCCGTCGGTTCCCATATAATGATTCTTATATCCGGCCTGCAATACCTTATACGAGAAGTCTATATCCTCTCCATACATAAAATAGTCTTCATCGAAACCACCCACTTCTTCATAAACAGACCTTTTAAGAAACATAAATGCACCGGGTAAAACGGCTACTTCACCTGTATCGGTTTCGGCTATATCATTGGCATAATATCCGTTTTTATTTTTTCTGAAACCGAGTAGTTTTACAAAAGATGCCCATGGGGTAGGTACATTTCTTTTGCTTTCCGGTAGGAAATTTCCAGTTCCGTCCATCAGTTGAACACCGAGTATCCCAAGATCCGGATGGTCTGTACTATAGTGAAGACAATTGCTAAAAATGGTGTGTGGTACGGCTGTATCGGGATTGAGTATGCACACATATTCTCCCTGAGCCTGGGCAACGGCCTGATTGTTCGCTTTGCTGAACCCTACATTCTCATTATTCTCTATCAACCTGATGGTGGGAAATTTTTCTTTTATCATTTGGCAGCTATCATCTGCCGAATTATTATCGATCACGATGATCTCTGCATCCAGAGAAGTTATGGCCTGTTGAACACTTCGAACTGCCTGTTCGAGGAAATATCGAACATTATAATTGAGAATGATGACAGACAATTTCAACTTTTCAGCGAGGTTTCGAACGGAATTCGGTTTAAAATACTTCGGCCCAGAGTCACTTCATCTGCATATTCCAACTCATCGCCTACAGATATGCCCCGAGCTATGGTGGTAGAAAGTACATTGAAGCCTTCTATCTGCTTGTAGATATAAAAATTGGTGGTATCTCCTTCCATGGTCGAACTCAATGCGAAGATCAGCTCTTCTACTTGTCCGGATCTCACTTTATCCACCAGAGAGGGAATATTGAGATCGCCGGGTCCAATACCGTCCATGGGTGAGATCTTTCCTCCCAGGACACGATAATGCCCCCGGTACTGACTCGTATTCTCGATCGCCATTACATCTCTAATATCTTCCACAACACACACCTGTTTTTCATTTCGGCCCGGATTGGCACATATTTCACAGAGAGTAAGATCGGAGATGTTATGACAGTTCTTACAAAAATTGATCTCATTTCGCATTTTCTCCAAAGCTGCCGCTAATTGGGAAGTTTGTTCCTGCGGTTGTTTCAGCATATGTAAAACAAGACGCAAAGCTGTTCGTTTACCAATTCCAGGCAATTGCGACATCTCGTTCACCGCATTTTCAAGTAATTTTGAAGAGAAATCCATAGGTTTAGAATACCCGGCAAGATAAAAAAAATGCTTCAGAAAACAGAGGTATTCCGAAGCATCTCACATTAGTAGATCCCTTATTTTTTTACAAATTTTTTAGTGGCCTGTCCCATTTCGGTTTGAACACGAATGAAATATACACCTTGTGTCAAATTTGATATATCGATGGCATCGTTATTTGAAATTTCTTTTTCAAACTGAACTAACTTCCCTCCCACATCAAATATTCGCACCTCAGCCTCGAAAGTTGTTCCAGCAGCTATCCAAATATGGTCATCTCCCGGGCTTGGATAAATCGATACCGTATTAGAATTGATCAAGTCGTTCCCACCCAGGATCACTTCGGCAATAGGCGAAGCCCAGAGTCCACGGCCATAAGTAGCGGCGTAAATCTTTTCATCGGCATAATTGATCTCCAGTTCGTTGATGATCACGTTGGGTAAATTGGTGTTGTAGGGTTGCCAATCGGTTAAAGTATCGTCTATATAATAAATACCGTAGTTCATACCAATATAGAGTCCGTTAGCCCCATTATCCTGCCACACCAGGGCAAACGCACTGAAATTAGGCAGATTCTTCTTATAGTTCTCCCAGGTGGTGCCCCCATCATTGGAGATAAACACGGTGTTGTTATTAGCAACGGCCACTGCGACCTTATCCGGATCCTCCGGATGTATGGCAATGGAATTGATAGAACCTCCGGGTAAGGATTTTAAAACCCAATCTGTCGCCCCTCCGTCATCCGTGCGATAGATCTGTCCACCATTACTGGCGTACATTACCTGGTTGTTTGATGGTGCGATCTTTAAATTATCCAAATTGGCATTAAAATTTTGAGAGATAGCTGTCCAGGTAATTCCTTTATTTGTGGATTTATACACATAATTGTAACCAACATAAATTGTATTTGGCTCGATAGGATCCTGTTCGAAGGGCGTTACCCATTCACCGCTACCTGTTCCTGGTTCATTTAAATTAATAATACTAGCGGCTGCATCTTCGGTTCGATAAAGACGGCCAAATTGTATGGTTCCGTACATTATATCCGGATTGTTCTTATCCACAAATCCTTCCATCCCATCGGCACCTATCCAGTCCTTCCATCCCTCCGCTGCTGTGTAAAAGGAAGAGCCATTATCCTGGGAACCACCGGTTACGATCACATCTGGGGTTTGTGCAACCCCTATCTTGTACCACTGCCTGATACCCAGCCCCGAGGAGAGATCGGTATAATAATCGGAGGTGAGATTAACGGTATCCTCGGCTTTAAAAATTCCTCCGTCTGTACCCACATACAAGGTGGAACCGTTAAATACCATAATATCCACATCGGCATGGCAGTAACCAATGTTGGCCGTGGCAGCTGCATCGGGTATCCAGTCTGCAGTACAGGTGAACGAAACACCGCCGTCCATGGATCGCCAGCTAAGGACTCCGGCGATATGTACTTCATCTGCATTGGCAGGGTTTACTGCTATATCCATGTCGCGAGGTGCCTGTCCGCTGTTATCTAAGCCCGCTGTACTATATCCAAAGTAGTTTAGTCCCCCCTGGTCCAGCTCTGTAAACGTATCTCCACTATCTGTAGATTCATAGAATCCGCCAAATATCCCACTATCGGCTTCCAGCACGTAGACCCTTTCCGGATCAGCCGCAGAGACCCCTATCATTTTTGGTCCGTTCTGAAATCCACCTATTGTGGTGAAGGTCATACCGCCATCTGTTGATTTGTGTACCCCGGTCCCACTGGCATAGACGATATCCGGGTTGCCGGGTTTGAATTCTACATCGAAAGCCTGGTTATCGATACCGGTATTGGTCCAGGTGACTCCTCCATCTGTACTTCTGTAGATGCCCGCATTTTGAGAACAGGCAAACATGATAGATGAATTGGAAGGATGAATAACAATCTTATTGATAAGCGAGTTGCTCATATCAGCCAACAGGTTCCAGGTGGCACCGGCATCGGTCGATTTAAATATGATCCCGCTGGAAGATCCCGAGAAATATGTATCTGGATTGGAAGGGTCAATAGCGACTGCATACACATACAGATTAGAAAAAAAGTCGTTGAGCGGAGTCCAGTTTAGACCACCATCTGTAGTTTTCCATACACCGCCTGTATTTGCTCCAACGATAATATGATCGCTGTCATTCTCATCGATCGCAATACCCGTGATCCTTCCTACTCCCGGATTCCAACTCGTAGTGGCATTCCAGTTGGTGGGGCCCAATTCTACCCAATTATCAGTTAATGGTTGTCTGCTACCTGCAGTTTCATTGAGGTACGCATTATAGCGTTCAAACTCGCTAAGGTTTTCGGTTATTGTAGGCAGGTAACCATCTTCCTTTACCATTCGAAGGGCATTGTATTCCCATCGTATGAATTGTTTATAGCCAGATCCGCGTCCTTTATCTTTACCTTCAAAATAAGCCTCTGCGCTATCTATTATTTCCTGAACCGGATAAGTACCGGCATCGATCATTTGAAGATATTCCTGAGAATGTGCAGAAAATATTATAATAAAGAGGGTAATCGCTGTACAAATATTTTTCATTTTTTAAGGTAAAACAGTGGTTTCAAACACCAAATTTTCAATTCGTTATAAAAGTATTAAAAAAATGAAAGGGCCACGAGGTCAAACTTTGTATTTTTACAAGCACCTCGTATACATTTATATATGCAACCACTACATATCATTTATCTAATTGCAGCCTATTTCGGGGTGCTCATCCTGGTTTCTGTTTTTACTAACAAAGGAGGTAGTAATGCCGATTTTTTTAAGGCCGGTAAACGATCTCCCTGGTATCTGGTAGCCTTCGGGATGATTGGTGCTTCGCTGAGTGGCGTTACATTTATATCGGTACCCGGATGGGTGGAGGCTTCAAAATTCAGCTATTTCCAGGTGGTACTTGGGTATACGGTTGGTTACGCGGTGATCGGTACGGTACTATTACCCTTGTATTACAGACTTAATCTCACCTCTATCTACACTTATCTGGAAGGTCGCTTCGGAAATAATTCCTATAAAACAGGTGCTTCATTCTTTCTTTTGTCAAGAGTTGTGGGCGCCAGTTTCCGATTGTATCTAGTAGCCATTGTGCTTCAAAATCTTGTTTTCGACGCCCTGAATATACCTTTCTGGGTTACAGTTACCATCACTATTTTACTCATCTGGCTTTACACCTTTAAAAGCGGGATCAAGACCATTGTATGGACCGACACCCTACAAACATTGTTTATGCTAATTGCGGTGGGTGTTGCGATCTATTATGTAGCAACCGATCTCGGACTGGACGCCGGGTCTGTATTCGGGTTTATCGCAGATAGTGATCTTTCCCAGATCTTCTTTTTCGAAGACTGGAAAAGTGGTGATCATTTTGTAAAACAATTTATCAGCGGGGCATTTATCGCTATTGTGATGACGGGCCTTGACCAGGATATGATGCAGAAAAACCTCACCTGTAGATCCCTGAAAGACGCTCAAAAGAATATGTTCTGGTTTACGATCGTGCTCACAATTGTGAATTTCATATTTCTCGCCCTTGGCCTATTATTAACTATATACGCGCAACAAAACGGAGTGGATGCCGTGCGCGACCAATTATTTCCAACCATAGCGATGAAATCGGGCTTAGGAATTGGAATTGCCGTGTTCTTTATGCTCGGTCTAATTGCCGCAGCATATTCCAGTGCGGATAGTGCGTTGACCTCCCTAACTACATCTTTCAGTATCGATATTATGGAGATAGAGAAGAAATACGATACAGTGAAACAGGTTGTAATGCGCAAACGGATTCATGTTATGGCTTCCCTGGTATTAATTGCGGTTATCATCATTTTTAAATACCTCATCGCAGACGCCACGGTTATTGCAAAATTGTTCACTTTTGCCGGCTATACCTATGGACCCTTGCTGGGTCTTTATGCTTTTGGCTTATTTACCAAATGGAAGGTAAAGGATAAACTCGTGCCATGGATCGCCGTGGCTACCCCGTTTGCAGGATACCTTATTAGTTACCTGGCCACATTATGGATAAATTTCGATTTCGGGTTCTTTATCCTCATTTTAAACGGAGCCCTGACCTTTTTTGGACTAATATTGATTAGACGCTAAAAGCACCAGACTGCAGGCTACATCCACCTTAATATCATTTTTTAAGAGTATGTCGTAAAACTCCGGATTTTCAGTTCCGGGATTAAAAATCACTCGTTCCGGGTTGAGAGAGACAACATAGTCGTAATACTCAGGTTGTCTTTTAGCGCCCAGGTAGAGGCTAACTGTGTGAACATCTTCCAATGGTTCTTTTTCCGTAATGATATCAACATCGGCAATGGTTCCTGTTTTATTCCCTATGGCAACTACCGGATATCCTTTATCACGCAGTCTGTGAATTACCAGGTTCGAATAGCGATCAAGGTTTGTACTTGCGCCAATTACAACGGTCTTTTTCATGCAATGTTCTTTTTATTTTGACCGCAAAAGTATTAAAACTAAGTTAAAAAAGACATGAGCTGTAACAAATAGTAGTTGGTTACGTCTATAGAATAGAAATATTTCTGCTTTACTGTGAAAATTTTTACGTTGATGGTTAGTGTTAATAATAGCAGTAAAGTTACAAGCCCCGGGTTCTAGTCTCGGGGCTTGTTTGTTTTGAGAAAAAATAGAATTTTTCTGTAACACAATTTCTCCCCAAACGTCTTATGTGAAACATTCCGATTAATCAACGGAAGGCTCTTTATTTCATTTCGATTTTACAAGAGCAGATAAGACAACACCAATAAAAACAATCAAATCAATCAAATGATGAAACAGTTATTTTTAGTAGTAACATTACTTTTTGGATTATTTTCTTACGCAAACAGTAATCCCGATTCAGAAATCAAAGGAAAGATAACCGGAACGGTTATCGACAAAAACCTCCAACAACCTATCCCCTACGTTACCGTTGCGGTGAAGACATTATCCGGTGAGATCATTACTGGTGGGGTCACAGACGACGATGGAAACTTTTCCATCGAAGACATTCCCGAAGGGAAAAGCCTGGTAAACATCCAATTTATAGGCTATAAAACCTATGCTACAGAAGTGGAAATTAGCCGTGGCAGCCGAAACGTCGATCTGGGTAATATCCTTCTCGAGGAAGATGTTGCCGCCCTTGATGAGGTAACGGTTGTGGCAGAAAGGTCTACTATTCAGCAGAAACTGGATAGAAAGGTAATTACAATTGGGAAGGACCTGCAAACTGCGGGACCTACAGCATCGGACATAATGAACAACCTGCCATCTGTGAGTGTGGACCAACAAACAGGGGCTATCGCCTTAAGGGGAAATCAGAACGTACGGGTAATGGTGGACGGTAAACTTTCTAATGTACCAGTGGCACAGTTGTTAAAGCAGATTCCGTCAACTTCGATCAAGCAAATAGAGCTCATAACTAATCCTTCGGCAAAGTATAACCCTGAAGGTATGAGTGGTATCATTAATATCGTACTACACAAGAATGTAAATATAGGCTTCAACGGGAACGCCAGTGTAGGACTTACCTACGAGGAACAAGCGAAGTTCAACAGTAGCCTTGATATGAACTATCGAAACGGAAAGATCAACCTGTTCGGAAACTGGGGTCATAATACTTCCAAAAACGAAAACTTTGGACATATTTTCCGTCCGGATGACAATTCGGAACAGCTATTCGAATTTTTGGACGACAGAAGGTCTAATCTCGTAAAAGCGGGGGTAGATTATTACCTGAACGACAAAAACACCTTGTCCTTCTTTACCAATCAGAATTTCTTTGATGGAAGTACAGAAGGGATCACCAATATTCTGTATTACGACGACAACAGTTTTAACCAAACACAGCTCTTCCTACAGATGAGTGACAATGTCTCATCACAATATAATTTTAACTATAAGCTGGATTTCGACAAGGAAGGTCATAATATTGAATTGGAAGCCGATTTCAACACATTTAATGGAGATGAGACGGGTAATTTCCAGTTCGCGGGTGCCTCC
>CAJQNO010000215.1 GCA_905479745.1 uncultured Flavobacteriaceae bacterium
CCCGACTTTCATTGAGCAACATCCCCCGGTCAGGATCACGCGAGGTACGAGCGTAATCCTGGTGAAGAAGAAAATAGACCCTGAATCAAGTTCAGGGTGACACAGGGATGTGAAAAGAAGCTTCCCGACTTTCATTGAGCAACATCCCCCTATCAGGATCACGCGAGGTACGAGCGTAATCCTGAGAATGAAATAGACCCTGAATCAAGTTCAGGGTGACAGAAGGAGGTGAAGCGAAGCTTCCCGACTTTCATTGAGCAACATCCCCCTATCAGGATCACGCGAGGTACGAGCGTAATCCTGGTGAAGAAGAAAATAGACCCTGAATCAAGTTCAGGGTGACAGAAGGAGGTGAAGCGAAGCTTCCGGACTTTCATTGAGCAACATCCCCCCTATCAGGATCACGCGAGGTACGAGCGTAATCCTGAGAATGAAATAGACCCTGAATCAAGTTCAGGGTGACACAGGGATGTGAACGGCACCTCCTCTGTTTTGGTAATAGTTCTTGCTAATGGTGATTATATTACATTTTAGTCTGTACTGCGTATCTAAAGGTGAGGTGTTGAGTATTTTATTACATTGCAACGGTCAAATTAATTTCATGAAAACCTACTTTCTTTATTTGCTGTTGTTTATTGTATTCTGCAATTGTAACGAAGCCTTGAAGGATTCTGAGGAAGATGCCAATTCTACACTGGTAGGTGCAAATTTCTTATGTTATATTGATGGAAAAACTCCAGATCAAATTAAAAGAATTAGGGATACCATCGCCATTTACGATTCTAAGCTAAGAAAGGATACAGCGTTTAAGAAACGAATCGAAGGGATGAGATTAATACCCGGAGGAGTGTTTATGATGGGTGCAGTTGGTGAACTGGCACTGGATAGGGAATATCCCAAACACCCGGTAAGTGTGGATGGGTTCTATATGGATACCTATGAGGTTACAAATGCCGATTTTAAAAGATTTGTTGAAGCAACCGGTTATAAAACTATCGCCGAGCGGCCGGTTGATTGGGAAGAGTTAAAAAAACACGTTCCTGCAGGAACTCCAAAGCCTCCCGAAGAGCTATTACAGCCAGGATCCCTTGTATTTACTCCCAAGAGCAATGTTCGCAATCTAAATGATATTTCGCAGTGGTGGTCTTGGATAAATTTTGCTAGTTGGAAGCATCCGGAAGGGCCGGAAAGCACCATAGAAGGCAAAGATGATCATCCGGTGGTTCATATTGCTTTAGAAGATGCAAAGGCTTATGCCAGGTGGACTGGAAAAAGATTGCCAACAGAGGCCGAATGGGAATGGGCTGCTCGTGGCGGCTTGCAAGACCCCATATACCCCTGGGGAGATTGCGATGTGAACGATGCTCCTTATAAAGCAAATTTCTTTCAAGGTATTTTCCCTAACACAAATACATTAAAGGATTCTTATAAGACTACCGCACCCGTAGGAAGTTTTGTAAGTAATGGGTACGGCCTTTACGATATGGCTGGTAATGTATGGGAGATAACAGCCGATTGGTATGATGCAAATTATTATAAGACCCTAACGGTTTCAGACACCCTTAATAATCCATCCGGAGCTGATAAAGCATCTTCTGGCGATGGGCCTTTTACCCTACATAGTGTAATTAAAGGCGGATCGTTTTTATGTAATGACAGTTATTGTGCCAGTTACAGAGTATCGGCAAGGATGCCTCTAGAATTAGATGCAGCGATGAATCACGTGGGTTTTAGATGTGTGGTGGATATCAAAGACATGAAAGAATAGAAAATAAATTTGTTGAAAAACAGTCATTTATATTTAACTTCTCATTACGAGCATTTATTCATCTCAAATGTTTGCTTTACTTTTGGTATAACGCAATATTTATCTAAATTTGCAGCCGTCTAAGACAAGACATGCTATAGGGTCGCGTAGCTCAGTTGGATAGAGCATCTGCCTTCTAAGCAGACGGTCACAGGTTCGAATCCTGTCGCGATCACTTAAGAATGAAAAGTTCACCTATGGTGGACTTTTTTGTTTGAGGGAGATTTGAATTTATTCAGAGATCGAAGCGAAAACAAACAAAGCACAAATCTATGATTTGTGACTTTTCATTTAGACTACGGATAAGACCGGATATTTAATCCTGTCGCGATCACTTAAGAATGAAAAGTTCACCTATGGTGGACTTTTTTGTTTGAGTATATTACCTTGGCTTTTAATGAGAATAACTACTTGTTTTATTTGAACTAGTTAAATTTATTGTAAACTTATCAATGAAATAATTGGTTCATGTATGTGTTAAATAATGAAATAGAAGAGCTAAATAATTTGTCACGAATTTTGGAAAAGAAGATGGATGCGATACCGTATTCAGAATTTTGGACTGAGGTTATTACAGGTTTTTCGAGTAGCGATGTAAAGTCTGTTAGAAACTGGACAAAAATATTCAATGGACTCCAACTTCTTTCTTTACTTTTCATAGCAACAATCCTTATCAATTCGGTGAATAATAATCTTGGATTGAAAAAAGTAAAGACAAAAAACCTGAAGAAGAAAAAGTCAAAAAAGAACCAGCATTATCAGAAATAAATCACAACACCATTAATAACGCAGCAGTACTTAGGATAAGTCGCTTGAATAACCTAAATATAAATATAAGGCTCGACAACGTTTTTAACTAAATCATTTCTTAAACACATACTTTATAAGGCATAGAAATGACCAAAGCAAGCCAATTAATTTATTGCTTGATCACTTTTAAGGATACTTTACCAAATGATCCAAAAAGTTTTATAAGATAAGTGCCACTATCAAAAAGTGAAAAATCAATTGAATTGTGGTTATCGTCATGAGAGGTAATCATCCTTCCCCAGAGATCATAAACAAGTATTTCATCAATTAAAAATGGACTTTCGATGTTGATAATTGAGGAAGTCGGGTTGGGATAAACGCGTACAACAGAGTTGAAGTCTGGATTGGCAAGAAGTAAATTTTGATACCAGGCAATTTTATCATCCGTTGAAGAGAAGGAAAGTACATCTAAAGCAGAATCGCCATCAAAATCACTAGCTAATACCCCTCTTGACCCAATTATTTCTGTGGAAATAGTAATTGGGGGGCTAAAAGTACCATTAGCATCCATATTTTCATGCCATGATATGACATCCGTTCCTGGTGCAGAAGATAAAATATCAAGATCCATATCGTTATCAACATCTGCCACATATACATAGTTCGGAAAAATAAGTGAAGAAGAAACAATTTTTTCTGGGCCGAACAATCCCAAGCCATCGATGTTTTCGTGCCAGACGATCTTATCGTCACCAGGTCCCACAGCGACAATATCGATCGTATCATCACCATTCAGGTCTGAACAATATATTGCAAGAGCTCCGTTTAAATTCGAATTAATAATTTGTCCTGTTCCAAATGTCCCAGAACCATCCATATTTTCGTACCAAAGGATAGTATCGATCGCGGAAGCAGCCGCCACTATATCCATATCGAGATCACCATCGATATCCGCAGCAAATACGTCTCTAGCACCATTTGCTGAAGTACTTATAATTTGTTCAACGCCAAAAGTACCCATGCCATCAAGATTTTCATACCAGGCTATTTTATTATCATTTAATGAGGCTGAAACCAAGTCAAGATCCATATCACCGTCAATATCAACCGCAATGACACTTACAGGAACTAAGGCTGTCGTAGAAATGATAATTCTGGATCCAAAATTTCCCTGACCATCAAGATTTTTATGCCATACGATTTCACCAACTGATGGAGAAGTAGCGATCACATCGAGATCCGTATCACCATCCAAATCAGCCAGAATAACTTCAATTGTATCGAGTAGATTATTATTGATAATAATTTGTGATCCGAAGCTCCCTTGACCATCTAAATTTTCATACCATGATATCGTATGATCTCCAGATGATGCAGAAACCACATCCATGTCTAAATCCCCGTCAACATCACCAATTACAACAGCCCTAGGCTGTATTCCATCTATCGAAATGATTTGCTGACCCCCGAATTGAGAATAAGAAATCTGAAAATAAAAGCAAATCACTAAATAAACTATTTTTTTCATAGAACAATTCTATTAGGGCCAATTAGAATAATTGACCCTAACAAAGAAAATTATTATTGATTATTTTTAATTAGTACAGTTTCATTAGTGGAACCATCGTCATAATTCTTTTCAATTTTATACAGCCCTGGTAATAAATTCTGTATTAAACTAGGATCATTAATGGATATAGAGTCTTTCGGAGTTACAGTAACGTTAGTGTTAAAAACATTATCATTAAACTTCATAACTAGACCGTCATTTGCTGCCCTATTATTATTATCATAACATCTTCTTGGTTTATAAAACCAATTTACACCAAATAATTCATGTTTTATATAAATCGCCGAATGATTTGGATGTGTAATGGAACTATAATCTTGTTCATATTTATCTTTATAAAGCAAAGTAGTATTTATATTATAAGAAAAATTAAGGTCTTCATAATCTGTCGGTTGCGGACAATCACATTCACATTCAACGAATGCATATGTAAAACCAGGTTGAAAAAGTGGTTTGGTTGAGGGATCTGGATTTGGTCCTGCCAGGTAATATTCCCCTTGATATGGTTCATATAGTGAAGTTAATACCGGAATCAGTAATCAAGTAAAAATCTTCAATCGTTAGATTTATATTTGTTGAATAAAGTTTTGCCTTTTTAATATTCACAGAATTCTCTCGAAGTTTTACAGGGAATATGTTCTTGTTGGTTTTCAGCGCGGAGCGCTGTCAGGATCACGAGTGGAACGAGTAATCCTGTATAGTTTTATGAAGTAGAAGTTCGTCAGGATCACGAACGAAGAGAGTAATACTGTTGTGTTTAATGATGTTTACCGTGAAATATCAAGCTTAGCCATCAAGTTCAGCCTATTAGACTCCTGCCCCCCCCTATTAAAACCGATACCGAACAAAGGCCTCCATTGCTGCATAATCGGCCATTCCAACCAACCTGTAAAGTGCCGCCGTGTTTTTATTTCGTTCTTCGGCCCGCATCCAAAATTCCCTGTTATCATCACCCTGGTACATAACTCTATCTTTTTGCGACTGATGAAAGAAAATCGCATGTCTTTTTTTTATCACCTGGTCGGGGCTCATAGGTACGGCCATTTCGATCTCGTGCAATTCCCATTCGTGCCACGCTCCTTTATAGAGCCAAACCCAGCAATGTTGCATAAAGGATTCAGAACGAAGCCTATTCAGTGCCTCTAATAATGCGTCCAGACATACTTTATGAGTACCGTGCGGATCGGCAAGATCTCCCGCAGCATATATCTGATGTGGTTTTATCTTAGAGATAATTCCAACCATTAATTCGATATCTACGGCAGATATTCCACTTTTCTTAACCTTTCCTGTTTCATAAAAAGGCAGGTCCAGAAAATGCACGTTATCGTCGGGTAGTCCCAGGTATCGTAGAGCCGCGTAGGATTCACTTCTTCTAATATTTCCTTTTAGTTTCCGGAGGGAAACACTATCAATAGAATGATCGCTTTTATTAGTTAATTCATCCAGAAGTACATTCTTTAAATCTGAATCTGGTTCGAGAAAATTGGCAATCTCAATAAATTTTAGTGCTTCTTGGTCTGAAACTGCTATGTTGCCTGAGGTTTGATATACCACATGTACGTCATGACCTTGCTCTATTAATCGGTCTAGCGTTCCCCCCATCGAAATTACATCGTCATCCGGGTGCGGGCTAAAAACCACTACCCGCTTGCAAGCTGGAATGGCGCGTTCGGGTCGTTTGCTATCGTCTGCATCGGGTTTCCCTCCAGGCCATCCTGTAATTGTATGTTGCAGGGTATTGAACATTTGGATGTTGAGATCGTAAGCAGATCCTTCTTCTGCTAATAAACCCGACATGCCGTGATTGTTATAATCCTTGTCTGTAAGGCGCAGTATAGATTTACGGGTTGTTTCGCATAACCAAACGATAGCTTTACGTTTCAATTCTTTTGTCCAATTACAGGGGCCAACTAACCATGGGCTTTTATTGCGCGTAAGTTGTGAGCCAGCTTCATAGTCGAGAACAAAAGTAGTATTCTCATGCCGCTGCAAATAAGTGGCTGGTACTTCCGAAGAAATTTCTCCTTCAATTGTTTGTTTAATTATCTCTGCTTTATGCTGTCCCCAGGCCAGTAAAATAATACGTCTGGCTTTTCGTACAGTTGCTATCCCCATAGTGATCGCCCTTCTTGGGACATTGTCAATTCCAAGAAATGAATCGGAAGCATCTACCCTGGTGATATGGTCCAGGGTTATAATCCGTGTACCGGAATTAAAATGGGAACCAGGTTCATTGAAACCAATATGCCCCGTACGCCCTATCCCTAGTAATTGCAAGTCTAATCCACCGTAAGATGCTATCTTCTCTTCGTAATTAAGGCAATAGTCGTGTATATCTTCGTAGGCCAATTCTCCATTAGGAATATGTTTGTTCTCATCCTTAATGTCAATATGATCGAATAAATGTTCCTGCATAAAGTGATTATAGCTTTGCAGGTTTTTCTTATCCATCGGATAATATTCGTCCAAATTAAAAGTGATTACATGCTTGAAGCTAAGGCCTTCCTCCTTGTGCAATCTCACCAATTCCTCATATACCTTTATCGGGGATGAACCTGTGGCGAGACCGAGGACACAATACGCTCCCTTCTTTTCCTTTTCCTTAATGAGATTTGCTATTTCGTTTGCGACAGCGATAGAGGCTTCACTGTAATGCGGAAATTCAACATTATGAATTTTCTCAAACCTCGTACTTTCAAATTGGCCGGCCGGTTGATATGCAATCTTTATCATAATGTGAACTAAATTATTCCGGGTATTCAACCCGAAGATGATATATATTATTTAGTTTTTTCTTTAGAACCTTTTTTATAGTTTGAATTTCTTTGAAAGTAATATGGGCATTTAGAAATTGCCCATTATCCATTTGGGCGTTTACGATCTTTTCCACGAAGGCGTCGATCTTAGAAGATGTAGGGTCCTTTAGGCTTTTACTTGCCGCTTCTACGCTGTCTGCCATCATGAGTATAGCAGTTTCTCTGGAAAATGGTATGGGTCCGGGATACATGAAATCCTCTATTTTGGCCTCACCATTCAATTCTTTCTCTTTCTTATAAAAGTAATACACGAGATTGGTTCCATGATGGGTACGAATGAAATCGATAATTCTATCCGGAAGATTGTTCTTCCTGGCGATTTCAATTCCTTTAATAACATGCTCTATAATAATCTTAGCACTTTCTTTAGGGGCTAATTCGTTATGAGTATTAACAGCATTAAGCTGATTTTCGGTAAAATAAGTGGGATTTTGCATTTTTCCAATATCATGATACAAGGCCCCTACCCGCACTAGCATGGCATTGGCGCCTATCTCATTTGCAGCGGCTTCAGAAAGGTTCGCTACATTGAGCGAATGATGAAAAGTACCGGGTGCTTTGTTAGACAATTCTTTGAGCAACTTGCTATTAGTGTCGGTTAGTTCAAGTAAAGATACATCAGATACCAGGCCAAATAACTTTTCATAGAAGTAAATTAATGGATGTGCGAACAGCGTGGCCAGGCCACACAAAATGAAATAACCAAAGGTCTCCCATTGTAAGGTCTGAATATTTCCTTCCTGAATAATGAAAAAAGCGAAATATCCGATAATATAAATAAAGGTAATCTGTCCTACAGATATAAATAAATTGGCTCTTCGGTAAAGTTCCGATACAGTAAGTATGGTCACAATTCCGGCAATAATTTGCAGGAACAGGTATTCAAAGCTGTTAGGTACAATAAATCCTAGAAGTAATAATGTAAGAACATGTACAAAGAGGCCCAGTCTTGGATCGAAAAAGGCTTTCAGAATGAGTGGAAGAACGCACAAGGGAACCACATAAACATAAGCAGCATCGAGTTTAACGATAAAGGTGGTAAGAAATACCATTAACACGATATTGAAAAATATAAAAGTGACCTTGGTATTATTAGAATAAATATCCTCACGGTATTTTTTCAGAAATAAAAACAACATCAGAAACACCAGAGAAACCAACATGGCGTAGCCCACCAGCAGCCATATTAGGTTCGATTTACTCCAAACTTGCGATTTGTATTCGTCCTTCAATGAATTAAGAATCTGAAAGGTATCTCCCTCCACCACTTCGCCTTTAGCGATGATCCGGCCTCCTTTTTCTATGATACCTCTGTTGGGATTAAGGCTTTCGATTTCGGTTTCTATGGCCGATTCGGTAAGTTGCTGATTGAAGGTTACACTTGGCACCATAGATCGTTTCAACAGGATCTCCATGTAATTCCAGACATTCCCCGAACTAGTACCGGCC